>CACXXD010000005.1 GCA_902771445.1 uncultured Prevotellaceae bacterium | reverse complement strand
CCTTAGCAAGCTAAGACCATGCTGCCCCTCGACTTGCATGTGTTAAGCCTGTAGCTAGCGTTCATCCTGAGCCAGGATCAAACTCTTCATTGTAAAATTATGTATCTTAGAGCCTCACTCCGGCTTGCGCCGGAAGAGACTGCCTATTCTGTGCTCAAGGACAACCTTATCCTATTAAATAATAGTATTGAGTTTATTCACCTTTTATCATAAAAAATGACGGTTGACTTCTTTACCCAATAGCAGTCGAAACTGCTATTGCTTCTTGTACTACTATCTGTCTATGTAAGTCTTTCAAAGAACTCTTTCTTTAGTGCTTCAGAGGTCGTTTCCTCGTTAGCGGATGCAAAGGTATGGACTTTTTGCATACCGAACAAACTTTTGAAAGATTTTTTTCAAAAAAAACACGAAAAAAGTCGTTTTTCTGATTTATATATAATTCAACACCTTATTTATATATAATAGACAAGAAGCAAAATAAATGAGACAACAGTGCAATTTTTTTCGATAGCAGGGCAGGATGAAAAAACGACTTCTCTACAATCAAAGCCAAATCATGCTGAGTTTAAAGCCAAATCAAGCTGAGTTTTAAGTCAAATCACAACGTGATTTAAGTCATATCTCAGTTTGATTTGGCTTTAAACCCAACTTGATTTATATATAGACGAGCGAAAAGAAAATCCGCTTCGTTCAACCGTTGCCGAAACATACTGATTAGCAACGAGTTATGAACGAAGCAGATTTTACGGAATATGATGTCAAAAAAGCGCTATTAAACGTCGTTCATCAACTTTTTGAAGAACTCGTCTAAGTCTTTATCCAGATCTTCCATCATGATTGGATCGAGAATGATGGTATCGCCATCGACGACATACAGTTCGTGCTGCTCATCGCGCTCCTCGCTCTCTAAGACAAAAGAATAAGGTTTCAAGAGCGACATCGACTCAATCAGTTCCTCATGGCTACGGAGCTCCTTGCGCAACACAGTGACCACTTGCTCGTAGAAATCATCGTCCTTTTCATCAATCCATTGTTCGATGATGCATCTGGTAATTTCCTTGTCGTCGTCATCGAGTACCAACAGCTCTCCCGTTTCGGGCGAAACACAAAGATGGATATCAGTCAGAAGCATCGCCTCGTGCGAAGCCGGGAACTTATCTGCAATCTTCTTGATAATCCTGTCAATCTGCTGTAAAGTTTGGTCTGTAATTTTCATGTGATTAAGCTTTTGTATAGTGCAAAATTACTAAAAACTTTCATATTTGCAAACGATTACGAATAAATTTTGAAAATAATTCAAACGTAGTTATTTATAATTAAATAAAAAATAGTACCTTTGCAATATAAAGAAGGTTTTGCAAGACTAACTATGAGCAACAAAATCAGGCATGCTGGAATCATAGACAGCATCGAAGAGACACATGTACGAGTAAAGATCGTGCAGACTTCAGCATGTGCAAGTTGCAAAGTGGCAAGTCGGTGCAATGCCTCGGAGTCGAAGGAGAAGATTATTGATGTATATACCGACACGAGCGGCCTGAGCGTGGGACAGTCGGTGATAGTGAACACATCACATTCGACAGCCAACCGTGCAGTGATGATAGGCTTTGTGCTCCCACTGCTATTGCTGATGGGCGTACTGCTGACCCTGAAGGCAACAGGCTATCGCGAAGAAATAGCTGCACTCTGCGCAATGGGAATCCTTATACCTTATTATATATGTATATGGCTGCTGCGCGGACGCATCGCAAAAAGCATTTCATTCGAATTAGAGAAGTAGAACATATAACTAAAACAAATTAAACAAAGTATTATGAATTTCATCTTAATTGCAGTAATTGTGCTTGGAGCCATCGGACTCATCGCCGCACTGGTGTTGTATGCCGCCTCCAAGAAATTTGCTGTGTATGAAGACCCTCGCATTGCACAGGTGAATGCCCTGCTGCCCGGTGCCAACTGTGGCGGCTGTGGATTCCCGGGATGCGGAGGTATGGCGGATGCCCTCGTAAAAGGAGCTGACGCCGGCAGCCTTGACGGTCTGCTTTGCCCAGTAGGCGGAGCCGACACGATGGGCAAGGTGGCCGACCTGCTTGGCATGGCAATAGCCAATGGCGAGCCAAAGGTGGCCGTAGTGAGATGTAATGGCACTTGCGAGCATCGCCCCAAGATTGCCGAGTATGCAGGTCTTCGCACCTGCGCTGCCATGCACGCCTGCGGTGCGGGCGAAACCGCCTGTGGTTTTGGCTGTCTGGGATGTGGCGACTGTGTGGCCGCCTGCAAGTTCGATGCCATCCACATGAATGCCGAGACTGGTCTGCCCGAAGTAGACGAAGACAAGTGTACTGCATGTGGTGCCTGCACAAAGGCATGTCCTCGCGGTATCATCGAGCTGAGGAAGAAAGGCCCGAAGGGTCGCCGCGTGTACGTGAGTTGCGTGAACAAGGACAAGGGTGCCGTGTCGATGAAAGCCTGCAAAGCAAGCTGTATCGGCTGCGGAAAGTGCGAGAAAGAATGCCCGTTTGGCGCCATCGCCGTGACGGCCAACTGCTCGTACATCGACCCGGAGAAGTGCCGTCTGTGCCGCAAGTGCGTCGCCGTATGTCCGACCAAGGCCATTCACGACGTGAACTTCCCCACCCCAGCCCCCGCGCCCAAACCAAAGGAGCCAGCTGCTCCGAAAGCAGAGACGGGAACACCCGTAGCAGCTAAGGCCGATGCAAAGAAAACAGAACCCGCGAAAGCAGAAGGAAAGGAGGCACAAGCATGAATATCAGAACATTTAGAATAGGTGGCATCCACCCAGAAGAGAACAAGCTGACCCACGAGGTGGCTACGAAAGTTGCAGCACTGCCCAAACAAGCCATATTTCCACTGAGCCAGCACATCGGCGCTCCGGCAAAGCCCGTAGTAGCCAAAGGCGACAAGGTGAAAGTGGGCACCATGATTGCAGAGGCCGGCGGGTTCGTGTCAGCCCCCATCTTCTCATCGGTCAGCGGAACTGTCTTTAAAATCGATACCGCCATTGATGCAACAGGCTATCGCAAGCCCGTGATTATCATCAATGTGGAAGGCGACGAGTGGGAAGAAAGCATTGACCGCTCAGACAAACTGGAACAAGTGAAAGATCACCCGGAACTGACACCAGAGGAAATTGTGAATCGCATTAAGGCAGCTGGTGTAGTAGGCATGGGCGGCGCCTGTTTCCCCACATTCATCAAACTGACCCCTCCCCCTACAGCCAAAGCCGAATGCGTGATTATCAATGCCGTAGAGTGCGAACCCTACATCACAGCCGACTACCGCTTGATGATGGAGCATGCCGATGAGATTCTTGTCGGACTGGAGCTGCTAATGAAGGGAGCCAAGGTGACAACAGGCTACATTGGCATTGAGACCAACAAGCCTGCCGCCATAGATTTGCTGACAAAGAAAGCAGGGGAGAAATTCGGCGGAACCGAATTTCACGTTGAAGTAGTTCCCCTGGCACAACGCTATCCACAAGGTGGTGAAAAACAGCTTGTCGATGCCGTCATTCGCCGTCAGGTGCCTGCACCTCCTGCCATCCCCGTCAACGTGGGTGCTATCGTGCAGAACGTAGGTACTGCCTTTGCCGTATATGAAGCCGTGATGAAGCGCAAGCCTTTGTTTGAGCGCTATACCACCGTGACAGGCAAGAAGCTGGCCAATCCCGGCAACTTCCTCGTGCGCATGGGAACACCCATGAAAGACCTTATTGAGGCATGCGGCGGAATGCCAGAAGGCGACAACAAACTGCTGGCCGGCGGTCCGATGATGGGCAAGGCTCTCACTTCGACCGAAGTACCCATCTGCAAAGGTACGAACTCGGTGACGATACTCTCCGACGAGGATGCGCGTCGCAAGGAGCCTCAGCCCTGCATACGCTGTGCAAAGTGCGTCGGTGCCTGTCCTATGGGACTTGAACCCTACTTGCTGGCCAAGATCAGTGAGGTGAAGAACTGGGGGCGTGCCGAACAGGAAGACATCGTCAGCTGCATTGAGTGCGGCTCATGCCAGTTTACATGCCCCGCCCATCGCCCACTGCTCGACAACATCCGTCAGGGCAAGTCGACCGTCATGGGCATCATCCGTAACAGAAATGCAAAGAAGTAATAAATAAGGAAAGAAATGATCATCATCAACATGATTACAAGAATTTCTATCCAAAAAAAGGAAATACAATGAGTAAATTAATCGTTTCACTATCGCCACACGCACACGGCAACGACACCGTGGAGCGCAACATGTACGGCGTCATCATCGCCCTACTGCCTGCGCTGCTCGTTTCGTTCCTCTACTTTGGCCTCGGTTCGGCTATTGTGTGTGCTACGAGTGTGGCAGCCTGCATCTTCTTTGAGTGGGCAATCAACACATACATCCTGAAGAACGAGCGAAACACCGTGCTCGACGGTTCGGCTGCACTCACAGGTCTGCTGCTGGGCATGAACCTGCCTTCCAACCTGCCCGTGTGGATCATCATCATTGGTGCTCTTTTTGCCATCGGCGTAGCCAAAATGTCATTCGGCGGACTGGGCCAGAACATTTTCAACCCCGCACTCGTAGGACGTGCTGCCCTTCTGGTGGCCTTTCCTGCACAGATGACCACATGGCCAAAGGTGGGTGAGATGGGCTATCTGGATGCAGAAACAGGCGCCACTCCCCTCTCTGTAATGAAAAGTGCCATCAAGAGCGGCGACGTAACCGTGCTCGACCAACTGCCAGATTCAATGGCACTCTTGCTGGGCAATCATCCCGACGGTGCAGGCGCACTGGGCGAGATTTGCGCTTTGGCACTGCTGTTGGGCCTGGCCTTCATGCTTTGGCGCAAGATTATCACTTGGCACATCCCTGTCAGCATCATCGGCACCGTATTCGTGGTCAGCGCACTGCTGCATCTGGCCAATCCCATCTATGCCGATCCGTTCGCTGTCATCCTGTCGGGTGGCTTGATGCTCGGTGCCATCTTCATGGCAACCGACTACGTCACCTCGCCCATGACACCGAAGGGCCAGCTCATCTACGGCGTGTGCATCGGCCTGCTGACCATCATCATCCGTAACTGGGGCGCTTATCCCGAAGGCATGTCGTTCGCCATTCTGATCATGAATGCGTTCACACCGCTTATTAATAATTACGTGAAACCAAAGCGCTTCGGCGAAGTGCCTGCAACAAAGTAAAGGAGGACAGAAAATATGAAAAAACTTGAATCATCTTTACTGAACATGACGCTGGTGCTTACGGGCGTGGCTGTCATCATGGGTGGAATCCTGGCATACGTCAACAACCTGACAAGCGGTCCCATCAACGAACAGAAAGAAAAGGCACTGGCCGACGGCATCAAGACCGTGATGGCTTGCAACGACTTAACCGTTGCAAACACTGACACGGTGAAACAGAATGATGCCAAGGGCAAGGAACTGACCTATATCATCTATCAGACGAAGGACGCACAAGGCAATGACCTGGGTGCCGCAGTACAGAGCACCACTGGCGGCTTCGGCGGTGACCTGAAAGTTCTGGTAGGCTTCGACAAAGAGGGCACTATTCTCGGATACACACTTCTGGAGCACCAAGAGACACCGGGCCTTGGTGCAAAGGCCGACAAGTGGTTCCAGAAAGGCGAGAAGGGCGACATCATCGGCAAGAATCCACAAGAGCCGCTGACCGTCAGCAAGGACGGAGGCCAGGTGGATGCCATCACGGCATCGACCATCACCAGCCGTGCATTCCTGCTGGCCGTGAACAATGCCTATAATGCTTACAAGGTAACGCCCGCCGATGGCGAAAGCGGTGCCACCAAACAAATGAAGGAGGAATAAGCTATGAACTATGTAAATATCATAAAGAACGGTATAGTAAAGGAGAACCCAACGTTCGTCCTGATGCTGGGCATGTGTCCTACGCTGGCCACTACCACAAGTGCCACCAACGGCATGGCGATGGGACTAGCAACGATGGCAGTACTCATCTGCACCAACTTTGTCATCTCGTGCCTCAAGAGTCTCACTCCCGACAAGGTGCGCATTCCTGTATTTATCGTCGTGATTGCAGCTTTCGTCACCATCCTACAGATGGTCATCAAAGCCTATCTGCCCGACATCGATGCTGCGCTGGGACTTTTCATTCCTCTGATTGTTGTCAACTGCATCATTCTGGGACGTGCAGAGGCATTTGCAGCCAAGCAGAGCCCGATAGCCTCGCTGTTCGATGGCATCGGCATCGGCATCGGCTTCACATTAGGCCTCACTTTGCTAGGCATCTGCCGCGAGATTCTTGGCGCAGGCTCCATCTTCGGATTCAATCTGCTGCCAGAGACCTACAACATCTTGCTCTTTGTGCTGCCTCCGGGTGCATTTATCACACTTGGCTTCCTCATTGCCATCGTAAACAAGATGCGAGGAAATTCGTAATCTCAAACGAAAGAACGCAATAACGCAATATCGACTATGGAATATATATTGATTTTCATTAGTGCCATCTTTGTGAACAACATCGTGTTGTCACAATTCCTTGGCATCTGCCCCTTCCTCGGCGTATCAAAGAAGATTGACACTTCACTGGGCATGTCGGCTGCCGTGGCATTCGTGCTCACGCTGGCAACTATCGTGACCTGGCTTGTTCAGAAGTTCGTGCTCGATGCTTTCGGACTTCAATATCTACAGACCATCGCATTCATTCTGGTCATTGCCTCACTGGTGCAGATGGTTGAGATTGTTCTGAAGAAAGTTTCGCCCGCCCTCTATCAGGCTCTGGGCATCTTCCTGCCACTGATCACCACCAACTGCGCAGTGCTCGGTGTAGCCATTCTAGTGATACAGAAGGACTTCAATCTGTTGCAGTCTGTTGTCTATGCCTTCTCAACAGCCATCGGCTTCGGTCTGGCTCTAACGGTATTTGCAGGCATGCGCGAACAACTAGAGTTCGCAAAGATTCCAAAGGGCATGCAGGGCATGGCCATCGTGCTGGTGTCTGCAGGCCTGCTCAGTCTCGCCTTCATGGGATTCTCCGGTGTTGACGGTGGACTGAAAGTCCTGTTCGGCCTCGACTAAGCAACTAATAAAAAAAGAAGAGTGGAATAAATTCGTCGTCTATTCCACTCTTCTTTTTTATGCTAAGCTCCACAAGCTATCAGTCTTTGTCCTTTTTCTGTCTGTGCATCGGACGCTTGACTTGTCTCTTATCGCCCTTGCCTTTCGGGTGCATTCTCCGCTCCATCAGTTTCTTCTGAATCTTGTTTTCAACCTCGAAGAAACGCTTCATCTGCTTGGCATCAAGCACCTTGGCAAACTCATCGATGTACTTCATCTGAACGTTCTGCACTCGCTGCTGGCGCTCAATCTTGCTTTTCTCAGCCTTTGCCACATCAGCACTGCTTGCCTCGTGTTGCTTCATGTCGGCCTTCTTGCCTTCTTTACGCTCCATCTTTTTGCCGTCCTTCTTTCCCTTTTGCGGCATGCCCCAGGCAGCTCTCATCTCCTGATTGTAATTGCGATAGAGCGGCACGAACTTGGACTTTTGCTCATCGGTAATGTTGAGTCTATACACTAACTCGCGCACTTTGGCATTAAAGAACTGCTCGTTGATACTGTCTTTCTTTGCATCCTGAGCCGTAGCTGTCAGCGTAGCCATGACCAGCAACATTGTTAAAATCATTTGTTTCATAATACAATAAATTAAAAATTAAAATTAATATTCGGGAATCTCGTCTATGTCGTAGTAGGCCAGCAACTGAGCCTCATCGTCAGAAAGCGTATTCAGGAAGTCGTCAATCGGCCCGTTATCTGCGGCAATCAATTGTTCTTCTGTCTGCTGCACTAATGCAATCTGCCTTTCCGGCACTTTCATATACAACAGGCCTACTGTCACAAGAAATGCAATCGATGCTGCAATCGATGCGATGACACGCATACTGACAACCTTGGCCTTTGGCTGCTTTGCTCTTGCAATTGCATTTTCGGTCGATGATGCAATCAGTTTCTCCAGATAATCCTCACTCTCAGCATAAGGCATCTGCTTCTTTATGTCTTCAAACTGTTTCATTTTGAGTATGTCTTTATATAATTCTTTACTTTTTCTACTGCGTAGTGATAGTTGGCTTTCAGCGTGCCAACACTCTTGCCTGTAACATTTGCTATCTCTTCGTAACTCATGTCGTCGTAATAACGCATGTTGAAGGCGATGCGCTGCTGAGTAGGCAGTGTAAGCAGAGCTTTCTGAAAGAGCACCTCTGCAGCTTCGCCGTCAAGAGCCGTTTCAGACTCCAACTTATTGGTGAGTGTCTCGCCCAGAGAATCAATACTCTGAAAGAAATGGGTCTGGCGTCGAAGTATGGAGAGTGCCTCATTGGTAGCTATCCTATACATCCACGAGGTGAGCTGACCAGTACCTTTATACGAATCAATGCTTGTATAGATCTTGACGAACGTCTCCTGCAAGGCATCCTCAGCATCATCGTGTCCTACCACAATACGGCGAATGTGCCAATAAAGCGTCGAACCATATTGCTTCGTCAGCAGTCGGAATCCCTTTTCGCGCTGCGCAGGATCCGACAGCATGCCGAGCAATTGCTTCTGCGACAATAATTCGCCCTTGCCAGTCTTTTGATTTTCCGTATCTCGTTGCATGTTATTTTCTTCCTGTATTCGATTATATGATACAGAAAAAGAGCAAAAGTAAAAAATAAACAATAGTTTTTTTGCATCATCATGAGCAAATCTCAAATAAATTTGGTGTTTTGCTTAGATATTTGTACCTTTGCGTTGTTTTTTATTACAAATCATATCATGTTGACACTAAAAATAATTTTTTGGAGCTGTCTCATCTTAGTATTCTATACCTACCTGGGCTACGGGATAGTTCTCTACATGTTGTTGAAATTAAAGAAACTGTTCGGCAAAAGAGACTATGATCCCATACTGCCCCTGAATGAACAACTACTTCCAGAGGTGACACTCATGATTTGCGCCTTCAACGAAGAAGAAATCATCCGTGAGAAAATGGAGAATATTCGCCAGTTGGACTATCCAAAAGACAAACTGTGCGTGATGTGGGTGACCGATGGCAGCAACGACCACAGCAACGAGATACTGTCAGAATATAAAGATGAAATAACTTTGGTATTCTCACCTGAACGACGAGGCAAGGCTGCAGCCATGCAGCACGGCCTGCAGATCAACAAGGCTGAATTTGTCGTTTTCACCGATGCAAACACGATGCTCAACGCAGGAAGCATCAAGGAGATTGTACACCTCTTCATGAGAAGTGATGTGGGCTGCGTGAGCGGCGAGAAGCGTGTGGCAGCACGCAAGGAAGGACAAGTGGCAGCAGAAGGCGAAGGCATCTACTGGAAATATGAAAGTACGCTGAAACGCTGGGACAGTGAACTCTACTCTGCAATGGGTGCCGCAGGCGAATTATTTGCCGTGCGCATGAGTGTTTATAAAGAAGCCCCAAGCAATGCCCTGCTCGATGATTTCATGATTTCAATGCTCATTTTGCAACAAGGTTACAAAATAGCCTATACAAGTGAGGCATACGCAGCAGAGTATGGTTCGGCCAACATGGAGGAAGAATCCAAGCGCAAACGTCGAATTGCAGCTGGAGGCCTGCAAAGCATCTGGTGGCTCCGTTCGCTGATGAATCCCTTCAAACATCCTAAAACGAGTTTTCTATTTGTCTCACATCGTGTGTTGCGCTGGAGCATCACTCCTTTCGCGATGATGGCGCTCATTCCACTCAACGCATTACTTGTGTTTATGAACGCAGGCAACCTCTATACTGTCATCTGGATTCTGCAAATATTGTTCTATCTTTGCGCTTTCATGGGCTACTGGCTATCAACAAAAGGCAAGAAGAACAAACTGCTCTACATACCTTATTATTTCCTATTTATGAACATCAACGTGTTCCGAGGAATTGGTTATTTGCGCACTCATAAGTCGAGTGGCACATGGGAAAAAGCCAAACGTGGGTAGAAGAGCACATTTATCTTATTCTCCTATAAGCCAATAATTATCACATTTTGTGATGCAAATCAATATTTGGTGAATTTTGGACATCTATTCACGCTAATTCAACCCACATCTAAGCAAAATTCCATAATTTTGCACCTTGAAGCGAAATATTATCTAAAATGAATCAAGACGAAAAGGAAATCTTGCTCCAAAAATATGCTGAATTAAATCACCAGCTGATACAAGCCAACAACCGTCTGGAGCAAGCCAACAAGAAACTGAAAGAATATGAAGAGAAAACCCAACAGGCTTTGAAGGAAAGTCGGATGAAGTCTCTCTTCCTTGCGAATATGTCGCATGAAATTCGCACCCCACTGAATGCCATTGAAGGATTTTCGCGCATCATGGCCGAAACCGATTCTCCCGAAGAACGCATGAAGTTCATGGAAATCATTGAGAGCAACAACAGCCGTTTGCTGAGTCTCGTCAATGAGATCTTGGATTTGAGCCGTGTGGAATCAGGTGAAATCGAAATCAAGAAAGCACCCACAGACTTGGGCAACTTGATGACCAGCATACAGCAGATTTTCAAGTTCCGCTGTCCAGAGACTGTCAAATTCACGTTTTCAAAGCCTGAAATGACAGTGGTGATGAATACTGATGAGAACCGACTGACGCAAGTGTTCTCAAATCTTATTTCAAATGCACTGAAACATACGACGAAGGGAGCCATCACATACGGTTTCCAAGTTTCGGACGATGGACAACACATTGAATTTTTCGTAAAAGACACTGGTTCGGGCATTGATCCGAGCTTTATCGACCATATTTTCGATGCCTATGCCTCAAAGGATGCCGAACAACAAAAAGGCTACGGACTGGGGTTGGCTCTCTGCAAAATCATTGTAGAGAAGATGGGAGGCAAAATCAGAGTTGAATCGAAACTGGGCGAAGGCTCTAAATTCATCTTCAGCATGCCATTCCACGGCACCATCGGCAACATGACGACCAGCAGTCGCACGCAGATGAACATGCGTACACTGCGTGTAAGCGAGCATGCCAACGGTGCAAACATGAAGACCATACTGGTAGCAGAAGACGAAGAGAGCAACTTCGAACTGGTGCGTATCGTCTTGCAGAAGCGCTACCATCTCGTTCGCGCCCGCAACGGCATTCAAGCCGTCACAAAGAGTGAGGACGAAAAGCCCGACCTAATTCTGATGGACATCAGAATGCCAGAAATGGATGGTCTTGATGCCACGCGCATCATAAAAGAGGTGAACAGCAACATCCCCATCATCGCCCTTAGTGCCTATGCTTTCGAAGAAAACATACGCGAAGCAAAGGCCGCCGGCTGCGACGACTTTCTGGCGAAGCCCTTCAGGGTGGAAGACCTCATTGAGATCATCAAAAAGTATATAGGAGAGTAAATCTTCTTTACCCACATTTCACAAAACGTTTTTTTAATCAAGCACGTTCAAATGGCTAAACTTGCCGTCTACAAATATTTTTCTTTCATGATTCTGGTCATCACAATCATGACCGCAACCTTCACTCTTTTTGGACTCTTCGGTGGCAATGCCAATCCTGTTCACGAAACGGCAATGGCCATGATCGTCTATGTATTGCCATTGTTTGTCATCGGCAACGTAATCACACTGATTTTCTGGCTGATTCGCCGACGCTGGCATTGGGCCGCCATTCCGTTTGTCACCTTGCTTTGCAGCATTCCCTATATCGGCACGCTCTATCAAGTCAACATTTTCGCCTCTGCCCAAGAGGAGCAGTCGGGATTCAAGATTGCAAGCTACAACGTGGCTGTCTTTGGACGCGAGACAACCGGTTTCAAGGCTGAAGACATTCTCACCGTCATGAAGCAACAGCAAGTCGACATTCTCTGTCTGCAAGAATATGCTGAGAATAGTGGCGACAAAAACAACACCGAAAGCTACAAGGGGTTCTATACCTCGATGGCCAAGGGCCGCGACGACATGGTCATTTTCAGTCGTTTCCCCATCAAGAAATCACAGATTATTGACTTTGGCAATACCAACAACAGCGGCATGTGGGCCGATATTGACATCAAAGGCAAGATTCTGCGCGTCTTTAACATACACCTGGAAACAACAGGTTTCAACCGCACCCTGCACAAGGCAGCCAAGCAGGAGCTGAAAGGCAAGCCTGTGGAGAGCAACGCGCTGCTCAGTTCGCTCTTCGGCGACTATACACGAGGCATGGTCGTCCGAGCCGGACAAGCCAACATAGTTGCCGAGGAAATCAATAACAGCAACCGTCCCGTCATTGTGTGCGGCGACTTCAACGACGTACCTTATTCTTATGCCTACAATACGGTGAAAGGCGACTTGGTCGATGGTTTCGTTGAATGCGGTAAAGGCTATATGAGCACGATGCGAGGCAAGAAGAGCGTGCGCATCGACTACATCTTCCACGACAAGAATCTCGAAGGCCTTTCTTACTACAAACTGAACGTAAGCTATTCCGACCACGACCCGGTATTCATGAAAATAGCTTTCTAAGAAACATCCATTTTCCTCATAAGACATTCATAGTCGACAACCGTGGTGGCCGACTATGAATTTTCTTATAGACATTTATAATCGGAGAATGGCATGCAACATGGCATAGCGCGGCAACGTGTTATAAATAGTCTCTGTACGTCCCTGCCCATCAACAACTGCCATCACATTGCTCATCTGTCTCAGCAAGTCATAGACCTCCAGCTTGAACGTAAGCCTCTCCTTCAGCAGCTGATAGTGCAAAGAGGCATTCCATATCAAATCATTTCGGTTGAGCGAACTGTCACCGTAGCCTCTGCGAGAACTCATCATCAAACTGGTGTTCAACCATATTTTCAGCGGCAGACACGCATGGGCATCCAGTCCGTAGGCAAAGTTCAGCGTCTTCACATCGGCAATTCTGCTTTCCTTTTGATTGGCATACCGATAATTCAGACTACCGAGCAGTCTGATGCGGTTGCCTCCAAAGCGACAGCCCATCTCAAGTCGCTGAGCAATAATCCAGTTATTCACATGACTCAGCTCCGACGAAGCCCCTTCGCTGACCGCGGCATAGTCTACATTACGCTGAAACTTGCCAGTGGTGTTACTGCCATAGCTAAATCGGCTTGACTTATCCATATCGCCCTGGAACACAAGCCCCAGTTCACTTCCCCAGTTACCGTTCACGTTCACAGGTCTGTGAATATTGACACCAGTCGACGGATCGTAAGTATATCCCTGCGATATTTTGTTACGACCAATGACCACATTGCCCCACAGTTCCTGCCGACACCAATGCCTGCTGCGCGAACGCGACAAACGGAAATCAAAGAGATGGGTGAGCGTGCTCTTCAAGTCGGGATTGCCAAGTCGGATGTTGAGTGGGTCCTCATCGTTGCGTACCTCAACCTGATGGGTCAGCGACGGCAACACCTCTTCCATTGTATAACGGAATCGCAACTGATGTGAAAACAAACTGTCGCCCCGTGCAATCTGATAATATTCCACAGCCAGATCAGTTCCTGACATAGCACGTTGCTGGCGGAGAAGTGTGTCAAGCAGTTCGCTCGAATGGTGGAGTTTATCGCTCTCACTTTGCATGGAGACACTGAGCATGCACGAAAGCCGCTTCCAGCGACTCTCCTTGTTATAGCGGAGGGCCGCTGTCAGCTCATGCAGATTTCTCCGCATGGTCTGCCTATTAGAGTTATTGGCATCGAAAGCCATCATGAGCGAATCGCGGTTAGAAGGCAATGCGTCAATCTCTCCATATTGCATTTTGTAGCTTGACAGTTTTTCAAGCAAGTAACTCTCATTCGTATTCGACTGATAGAAATGCCTGTAAGCATAGTTGGTCTTCAGCACGAAGCCCCCATGAAGATTGAAGTTATAGAAAGGTACAACAGCAAAGTCGCAGGCCTTCTGCGGATCCTTAGGACTGTAGCGGTGCTGACTGACAGGATCGTATCCCTCCTCATCAAACATAGGGAAATCGGCAAGCTGCCGCATGTAGGTAAGTTCTTTTTTACGTTCAACACTTCCTACAAAATTCACCCCGACATCGCCCAGGGCGGTCTTATGCCAAATGCCGATGTCTGTCGAGGCATTCAGCCCACTCGAATCCTGTCTGCCTTGCAACAGGGAGCGGTTGACCAGCATCCGGCGCAATCCTGGGTTCAAGTCGCCTGCTATAATCGAATCGAACATCAGTTGATTGTTACCCCACTCACTCGGATGATGGTCTGACAAGAAGTGCCGATACAACAAATCCGCTTTCTGACGCGAATAACTAAAATCGAGATTGAAGTGGATGTGCCAGCCAGGAAACAAATCGACCATTTTGAAGCGATTGAAGGCCTTCAGATTAAAGTCCTTGCCGTCGAGTGCAGCTTTGCTTCGTCCGAAGATGGTATTACCGCTGCCCAAGTATTGCTCATAGCTGCTCATGCTCTGCACGTCGCCTCTGTTCCAGTCGAACAAGGCCGACAGGCTTTCCTGCCATTTCTTGCTGCCATCGGCCAGTGTCATCTCAGCACCCACTTTCGCGTTTCGGTTCCTTCCGTTGTCCATGCCGTTATACATCGATTCATCCTCACCGTCCACACTGCTCAAGCGCGTAAGATTGTCAACATTGCCCAGCAGGGTCATACGCGTGTTAGCCGTAAAGCGTTGTGCAAAGAGTCGCGCCCTGTAGAGTGCTTCGTCATCTTTGCTCATCGGCAAATCGGCAAACTCACTTTTCTTTTCAGACTCCGAAGCAAAAGGCGCTATCCCACCTTCAACAGCAACCGTCAGCCCTCTGACATATTGTCCTTTGAGCACCACATCCATTGCATAGTAGCGGTTGTCTATCTGGTTAGCAAGCCAACTGCTGTGTTCTGTCGACTTGTTATAGACCACAAGTTTCTCAACCAAATCGCAAGGCAGCTGATGGAGCAATGCCACCATATAGTTACCAAAGAAGGCTTTCCCGTTCAGTGTCAGTTCTTCCACTCTCCTATCATTCAGGTATATCTGACTTTCCTGTCTCAGCTCACTTCCCGGCAGCTGACTAATAAGTTCTGCCAGTGTTGCACCGGTGGCCAACTGGTATGCGCCAGCGTGATAGACGATTGTGTCGCCGTGGCTCTCAATAGCCTGGCGATGCTGTTTCGATGCCGTTCGCTGGCTCTGGGCAGCGGCGCTCGCCCCCACCGCCAAGGTCATTAGCAATATAAGTAATCTTATCATCAGTAACAATACTTTCAGTACATTTCCGTTTTCGCATGCAAAGTTACTTAGTTTTTTCGTTTTACAGTAACAGGAAGCAACCGAATTGATTATTTTTACTTACCTTTGCACCAAAAATAATATTGACTTAACTCTACAAATCAAGAATGGACAAGCAAAAAGTAATCATATCGGCGAATCTTGAGAACGCACTGGCCGAGGCTGTCAGTGAGTGTAATCCCGACAGACTGTTCGTACTCATGGACGAGACCACCGAAAGGCTCTGTCTGCCAGTTGTCAGCCAATTCAAGTGCATGGAGAACGCAAGACCTATCGTTATTAAGGCTGGCGATCAGCATAAAGAACTCGATGCAGTGGTCCATGTGTGGAACGAGCTACAGCATCTGGGGGCTACCCGACACTCACTGCTCGTCAATCTGGGCGGCGGCATGGTGACCGATCTGGGCGGCTTCGCTGCCTCCACCTTCAAACGCGGCATACAGCTCATCAATATTCCCACAACCCTGCTCTCAATGGTCGATGCATCTGTGGGCGGCAAGACGGGCTTCAACTTCGGTGGACTGAAGAACGAAATCGGGGTGTTCCGCAACGCGTCGTCCGTGATTCTCGACACCATCTTCCTGCAAACAATGGATCAGGAGAATCTTCTTTCCGGATATGCCGAGATGCTGAAACACGGACTCATCAGCAATGAACAGACGCTCACGGAACTGCTCATGTTCGACATAGAACAACCCAACCTGCAGCAGCTACAGCAGATGGTAGCCGAAAGCGTTCAGGTGAAGCAACGCATCGTGCAAGAAGACCCAACCGAACAGGGCATACGCAAGGCACTGAACCTGGGCCACACGATAGGCCATGCCTTCGAAGCGCTGTCTTTATCGCACAATGCCCATCGCTTCGTCCCTGTTTTGCACGGCTACGCAGTGGCATGGGGACTGGTGTGCGAACTCTATCTGAGCACCGTAAAAACAGGGTTCCCCGTCGACCGTATGCGCCAAACGGTGCGGTTCATCTTCGAGCACTACGGTCGGATGGCTATCACCTGCGACGACTACCCCACTCTGCTCGAACTGATGACGCACGACAAGAAGAACATTGCGGGGCAAATCAATTTCACGCTATTAGGCGGTGTAGGCGACATCCTCATCAACCAGACCGCTACAAAGAGCGAAATAGAAGAAGCACTCGACTTCTACAGAGAAGGACAATAGCATACACACATCCAATTGCAGATAAGCTTTCATCTTTGGATACCATTGAGCTAGAAGCGAGGATAGACAGACTCGCGGTCATGCCAGCACCATCGTTTTGAGATTGATACTGAATCAAAGTGGGTTTACAGCCATATCAAACTGAGTTTTAGCATCCGTTACACGATGATTCAAGTAAGAACTCAGTTTGATATGGCTGCAAACCTACTTTGATTCAATACTAATCTCAGCACGAAGGCGGCTCAGAGCTGTTCGAAAGACGAAGTCTCATGGATAAAAATAGTCCTTTTTGCGAAACACAATTTCGCAACACACTGTAAATCAACGAAATGCGCAACACCTTCCAATACTCGCATATTTGCAAGCGACTTTCAGTTTGGTGAATTTCGTGCGATTCTCAGAGGGGTTGTTGTCAAGAAAATTCATAATCCGTCTAATCAAAAAAAACTAACATATTGTTGAAGAGAATAGGACTGTATCGCTACAGTTTTTTGCTTATCACGCAGATAAAGAAACGTCCTCAGTGGTTAAAATTTAATTATTTCACTTGCAAGCTGTAGCGATTTCTTGCGGAACGGACAAGAAAAGACTGGCTGAACTGTTGGACGTTACAAAATAAATGCTTAATTATGCAAACAAGTAGAATAACGACTTTAAAGTTTTTAGTATGGGACTGTATCTCAATATAGGCAATGCAGGATTCCGCTCTGCTCGCAAAGGGGAGTATGTGGACAAAGCGGAGCTTATCTACAAACCATTACAAGGACGGGCAATCCAGATGGCAAGAAACCTATATCCACTCTGTTAAAGCTGGTGATATTTTTAGGCATTCCAGACCAAGAATGTTATCAATGAAAATAACAATCGCAACTTTGCACTGTTTTTTTTTTAGTATTAGATTTAAGGTTAACAAAGGTCTATGAGTACAGCGGTACACCTTTTCTTGTGTTTATTTGACCTTTGATGATTTTTTTATGTCTGACAGTTTTGTGATTCGACTATTTTTTGTACTTTTGCAAAGTATTAAAAACGATTACCAACTATGCCTCACACCTTATTATATATATTAGTGGCAGCGACGGTCTGCGTAGCCGCCTGCTCACTGTTCCTGCTCTACCGCAAGACGGAAGCCATGCGACGCAACAACCAGAAGCTTCGCGCCGTGGTCGACTCGCAGAAGAACTTCGCGTTCCTCGTAGACCGTGACTTCGAGGTGCAGGAAACGAACTACTATGCCTACGTGAGACCCGTAAACGAAGGCCCCCGCGTGCTGGGCAATGTACTGCGCTGCAAGAATGCCAACGTGACAGGACGGTGCGGCGAGGCGGAGGCCTGTAAGATGTGTCCCGTGCGGTTCGTGATCAACAAGAGCTTTGACCGACGCGCCGACTTCGACCAGCTGGAGGCCTGCATGGAGGTGGACGGCCCCGACGGCAAGGTGGTCGACGTGGATGTGCAACTGGAGGGTCGTTTCGTCAGTCTGGACAACCAGGACCATATCGTGGTCAACGTGCGCGACGTGACGCGGCAGAATGGGGCCGACCGCCCGAAGATTCTGTTCGTCTCGGAGGATGTGCAACTGTTCGACAAGGTGCGTCAGTCGCTGTCGCAGGAGTTCCGTGTGCTGGATGCCGACACCCCGCACCAGGCGCTCCACCGTATGCTGATGGCCAGCCGCTACCAGTTCTATGCGGTGCTGACGGACGAAGACTTCTACAACCGCTATGACATCGTGACGCGCATGCTGGTGGAGAACACACAGTTGTCTGTGTATGTGTTCGGTAGCCAGGAGCGTGGCCACAGTGAGGGGCATGTGCAGTTCCTCAGGGCGGGCATAGAGGGACAAGAACTCCTGAAAGTGCTGGTAGGAAAGAAGCACGTTGAAAGAAATTGAGGCAATTACTTATGATTGGACAGAAATTATAATAATCATAATAATTTCTGTCCTATTCCTCAAAGTACTCGTCAGTTACAGAAAATCATTTCTCTCCCCGTTTCGGTTTACGGAAGAAACTGAGGACATTGCTGTAGTTCTTCATAAGCTTGCGTACCAACAGGAAAGCATCGATGGCAGTGATGCTGTGTGTCACGATGGAGGCAATATACTCACCACGCGTAGCATTCTCCTGTTTCTTGAACACGCTGTTCCATAACGCGGCAATCTTCTCGCTGTCGTTCATCATGGCCTCGCTCAACTGCTCCTTGCGCACCTGTATCTCCTCGAGCGTCGTGTAGTTGTTTGTGGGATGTGTGTCCATAGATCCT
This sequence comes from uncultured Prevotellaceae bacterium, assembly GCA_902771445.1. GTDB lineage: Bacteria > Bacteroidota > Bacteroidia > Bacteroidales > Bacteroidaceae > Prevotella. The sequence continues at coordinate 38,576 of CACXXD010000005.1, read as the reverse complement.
AACTCATTAACAGTCCCGCGAGGAAGCGCACGAGCGGTCGCTCAATGAGCGGTTTGCGGAAGATGTAAAACAATAGTAATAATAATAGGTGGGCAGCAGCGACGCACAGAAACGCTGCCGTGAGGCCGATGGAATGGGAAAGCCAGACGGCGATGCCGAGCCAGAAGAACAGGAGCACAGCAACGGCCACCATAATAAAGACAATAGCCAAGGCGATGGCCGTGAACAGGCGCACCACCTTGTCTATTGTCGTAAGCTTCACGTATTCCTTCTGAAGCCCAAGATAGTGTTTGAGCACCTCAATGAGCTGTGCTATCGTCTCAACGTTCTTATCGCTCGACAGCATGCTTTATTCGGTAACGTCCTCAATGTCGTCGACCAAGTCGCCCACTTCCTTGCGGTTGAGCTTGATGTTGTGCTTCTTCATGAAGTCCTCAACGGCATCTGTGATTTTCACTCGCGTGTCGCTTCCCTTTTCGGGAGCCATGAGCACGCCCAGAACTGCGCCGGCGACAGCACCGCCGAGAAATGCGCCAATGTAACCTAAACTCTTCATAATAATATAATTTTAGATAATGAAATAAAATAATATCTTTTCGCAAGCAAAAATACAAAAAAAACTCAGAAAAGCTAAGAAAAAGCTGTAATTTTTTGTTAAAATCGCCGTATTTCGGTAAATTAACAAAGTTTATGCGAACATTTTGTCATTTTTCGCTTATTATTTTGTAATTTCGCAAAAATTATGGATTAATTCATTTTGTATATATAAATAAATAATTGTAGATTATGAGGAAGTACATGGTTTTAGCTGCAGGTCTGTGTCTGGCAATGGCATTGACGGGCTGCAAGTCGAAAGAGAGTGCTTACAAGCAGGCTTACGAGCGTGCCAAGGCTGCCGAGAATGCCCAGCGTGGCGTAATGCAGGAGCCTGCCGTCGTGGCCGAAACGCCGGTGGTGACCCCCGTGGAGACACGTCCTGTGACGCAGACGCGTGTAGTGGACAATGTAGACAATGTGGCAGTACGCGAGGAGCGCGTGGCCCTCGTCAATGGTGCGGGCCTTCGCACCTTTAGCGTCGTGGTCGGTTCGTTCTCGGTCGTGGCCAATGCCGAGGGGTTGCAGCAGCGCCTGAAAAACGGCGGCTACAGCGCACAGATAGTGAAGAACGAGGAGCGCAACATGTTCCGTGTGATAGCCACCACCTACGACGACAAGGCTTCAGCCGTGCAGAGTCGCAACCTGCTGCGTGGCACCTATCCCGACGCGTGGTTGCTCTATAACAAAAGATAGCCGTTAGTTGAGCCGTATCTTATCCATCGACTACGGTCGCAAGCGAACAGGGCTGGCAGTCACCGATCCGTTGCAGATTATTGCGGGCGGATTGGCGACTGTTGCTACATGCGAACTGTTCGACTGGCTGAAAGGTTACATAGCCCGCGAGCAGGTGGAGCGCATCGTGATTGGCGAGCCGAGGCAGCTCGACGGCTCACCGAGCGAGAATCTGGCCCGCGTGCAGCAGTTCGTGAGCCGCTGGCGCAAGGCCATGCCCAGCGTGCCAATCGAGTACTACGATGAGCGGTTCACTTCGGCCATTGCCCACCAGAGTATGCTTGACGGCGGACTGCGCAAGAAGGCGCGACAGAACAAGGCGCTGGTCGACGAGATCAGTGCGACGATTATTCTGGAGGACTATATGCGCTCGAGGAAACCGTAAACCCATCAACAATATTTCACAGACACAATAATGATATTACCTATTTATATATATGGTCAGCCCGTGTTGCGCAAGGTGGCCGAGGATATTCCTACGGACTATCCCGAACTGAAGCAGTTCATTGCCGACATGTATGAGACGCTCGACCAGTCGGAAGGCATCGGTCTGGCGGCTCCGCAGGTGGGGCGTGCCGTGCGTGTGGTGGTCATCGACCTCAACGTGCTCAGCGAAGACATGCCTGAGTATAAGGGCTTCAGACATGCCTTTATCAACCCCCACATCGTGGAGTATGACGACACGAAGACGGACAGCAGCGAGGAAGGATGCCTGTCGCTGCCTGCCATTCATGAAAAGGTGACGCGCCCCACGCGCATCCATGTGCAGTGGTTGGATGAGGACCTGCAGGCGCACGATGAGTGGATAGATGGCTATCTGGCCCGCGTCATGCAGCACGAGTTCGACCACCTGGACGGCAAGATGTTTATCGACCGCGTATCCCCTCTGCGCCGACAGCTCATCAAGAGCAAACTGAAGGCACTCACGCAAGGACGATACCGCTGCGGATATAAGACAAAGCCAGTGAAGAGAGGGTAAGTAAACATCAAAATAATTTGGTTATGAATGGAAGTCACAGACCCCATCCATGCCCCCTCTTCTTCTTTGCAAGCAAAGCGTCCCGTTGGGCCGAGCGGATGGGAGGGACCAGGGGTAGGATTTCTAACTTCTGATTTTACCAACTTTTTGGCAATTACCAAGCGGTCTGAAAGAGGAAGATTGTTTCAAATTATTATAAAATGATGAGAGTTATAGTGAAGGAAGAACGTAGGCACTGGGCAGTACGGCTGGTGCTCTTGGTGTGCGCCCTGCAACTGGCGGTGTTCGATGTACGGTTTTCACTTCACTCTCAGTTCACTGTCTTCAATTTCCAGTCCTCTGCTTGCAAGGCACAGTACAAGGTAGACCGACTAATCACCATCGGGCGCTCTGCACTCTACTATGAAGACTACGTGCTGTCCATGCAGTACTTCAACCAGGCCATCATCGCCAAGCCCTATCTCTACGAACCCTGGTTCTTCCGCGGCGTGGCCAAGTATAACCTCGACGACTTTGCCGGAGCCGAGGCCGACTGTAGCGAAGCACTGCACCGCAACCCCTACGTAGTGGGCATCTATGAACTGCGAGGCATCTCGCGCATTCAACAGAAGAAATACAAAGAGGCCATCAGCGACTATACCACCGCGCTAAAGTATGACCCGATGAACCGAGGACTGTGGCACAACCGCGTGCTGTGCCACATGCGCGACTCCGACTTCGCCGTGGCGCAGAGCGAGCTCGACACAATACTGACACGATGGAAGCGATATGCCCCAGCCTATATGATGAAGGCCGACATCTACATGCAGCAACAGGACACGACAGCCGCCATCGAGGCCATCGACAAGAGTCTGGAGCTGGATCCCTACGACGGACAGGCATGGAGCGCACGAAGCATCATCAGTCTGACGAGGTCGGAGTGGACCGAGGCCGAAGGCTATCTGGACAAAGCTATACACCTGTTGCCGAAACATGCGGGCAACTACATCAACCGTGCGCTGGCACGCTACAACCAGAGCAAGCTGCGTGGGGCGATGGCCGACTATGACAAAGCACTCGACCTGGAGCCCAACAACTTTCTGGGACACTACAACCGCGGTCTGCTACGCTCGCAGGTGGGCGACGACAACCGCGCCATCACCGACTTCGACTTCGTGCTGAAGATAGAGCCCGACAACCTTATGGCTCTCTTCAATCGTGCCGTGCTGCTCGACAAGACTGGCGACCTGAAAGGGGCCATACGCGACTACTCGAAGGTCATCAGCGAGTATCCCAACTTCTGGACGGGCCTGGAATTCCGTGCCAGCTGCTACCGTCGGCTGGGCATGACGAAGCAGGCAGAGAAAGACGAGTTCACCGTATATAAGGCACGGCTGGAGAAACACTTGTACGGCAAACAGCCCCGTCTGAACAAGCGGCAGATGCGCAAGCGCAGTGACGAAGATCCTGAGAAGTACAACCAACTGGTGGTCGAGGACGAGCAGGGGCTGGAGCACGAGTATCAGAGCGACTACCGCGGACACGTGCAGAACCGAAAGGTGGAGATGGGCTTTCTGCCGATGTTCGCTCTGTCATTGCAACCCATGCAAAACGAGCTGAGGAAGAACGTGGTGGCCGACCGACATATCGAGGCACTCAACCAGCGACTGCATGCACGTACCATATATATAAATAATGTGCTGCCCTCACAGGACGAGGAACAGTCGAAACGATACTTCGACTACATTGGCGCACTGGGTGACAGCATCTCAACCCTGCGCGACTTCCAGCGAATACTCGACGTGCTGCTGATGAGAGCCGTGGCCTATGCCGACATAGAGAACTTCGAGGGAGCCATTGAAGACCTGTCGACCTATCTGATGGAGGACGCCGAAAGCTTACCGGCCCTGTGGCTGAGGGCTGCGTGCCAGTCGCGCATCAATGAGTTCCAGGCTGCACAAGGCATCAACGTCACCCTGAAGAACGAGAACGTGCTGGCCGACCTGAACCATGCGCTCGCCATCGATCCCGACAATGCCTGTCTGCTCTACAATCGTGGCACGCTTTATGCTCAGAAACAAGAGTACGCGAAAGCCATCGAAGACTTCACGCGTGCGCTGAAGGGGGAGCCAAGCATGGCAGAGGCTTACTTCAACCGTGGGCTTTGCGCCCTCTACCGTCAACAGACCGAAGCTGGCATCGCCGACCTAAGCAAGGCGGGCGAACTGGGCATCTACACTGCATATAGTATCATTAAGAAATACAGAAAGTGACAGAAATCAATGACCACGAATTGATTGACGACCGCGAATTGGTCGACTTTGTATCCGCATGGAATTCGTATCATTAGAGAAATTCGTGGTAGAAATAAAGAAGTGAGAAACTTAAAATGTAATAATTATGGAAAAGGATTCGTTGATTTGGAATAAGATTCTGGCAACAGTGTTGAAGATGCCAGGGGTGAAGGTCAACCGCGTGGAGTTCCTGCGCAAGGCATTGGCCGACTATTGCAACGAGCAACGCTTGTCGATGCTCGAAAACGTGCGTCCCTATACCATTACTACCGACAAGGTCATCGACATGGTGGCCACTCGGTGCATCAACCGCCACACGCTGCTGGCAACGACAGGCTCTACCATCGTAGGCCTGCCCGGCGGACTGGCTATGGCCGCCACGATCCCTGGCGACCTGACACAGTTCTACTATCATGTGGTGGTGCTTTCTCAGAAACTGGCCTATCTGTATGGTTTCCCCAACTTCTGCGACGAAGAGGGCAAACTGAGCGACGAAGCTACCGACCTGCTCACCATCTTCATGGGCTCAATGATGGGCGTGAAGGTGGCCGATCAGGGCATCAGCGAACTGGCCAAGGGCGTGGCTAAGTCGGCTGTGGGCCGTCTGCCGCGTCTGGTCATCACCAAGGCCGCCATCTATCCCGTGGTGATGCAGGTGGCCAAGCTCGTGGGAACCAAGCTCACCAAAGAAGGTCTTGCTAAGACGATTGGCAGGTTTGTTCCCATCGCAGGCGGTGTGTTCTCTGGCACCCTGACACTCTTCACCTTCAGACCCGGTGCCCGGCGCTTGCAGAAACGACTGAAGGCACAGAAGATGCACTTCAATGACGGCGATCTCGACATGCTGGAGTTCGAGCTAATACGTACCTCGTTTGTCAAGGCCGAACAGTCGCAGGATGCTCCGCAGGCCCGTCAGATGGCCATGTTGCAGGCAATGATCAATATGGCCAACATATCAGACGACCTGAACACCGACGTGCAAGACCTGATAGAGGACAGGGTAGCACGCACCGATATTAGTCCGGCACAGCAGATAGAGCTATTGGAGAACTTAGGCACCGAATTCAGCTTCGATGTCGACTACGCCGTGCTGGGCTGTGACCCCGATGCGGCCCGCAGCGCATTACAGGGCATGATTGACGTGATGCATGCCGCAGGGCGCAAGACAATGGCCGAAAAGATGTACCTGAACATGACGGCCAAGTCGCTGGGTGTGGGGAAAGACGAACTGGAGAAAATGCTGACACAGTAAGAATAGAAATCCGAACCGATGAGCGGTTCGGATTTTTTATTGTTGACATATTCATATTATGTCACAACAGCGAATGTCGTTTTCTGTCAGTTTGTCAGTTGATGCAGTTTGGCACAATTTTGGCATAGATAATGGCAGAAACGTTAAACATCTAAATAATAAAAACAAAACAATTATGACAATCAAACCATTAGCTGACCGTGTGCTGGTAGTGCCTGCACCGGCTGAAGAAAAAATCGGTGGAATCATTATTCCTGATACAGCAAAAGAGAAACCTCTGCGTGGCATCATCAAGGCCGTGGGCAAGGGAACCAAGGACGAAGAGATGATTCTGAAAGAGGGCGACGAAGTGCTCTATGGCAAGTATAGCGGCACAGAACTGGAGTTCGGCGGCGAAAAGTACCTCATGATGCGCCAGAGCGACGTGCTCGCTGTCATCGAAAAATGAAGAATCTTCGAAATAATGAAGAATGAAGAGTGAAGAGAGAAGAATTTACTACCACAGTATGGTGGAATATATTCTTTGATCTTCAGTCGTAATTTTTCAAAACGACAAATAATAATAAACAATTTAAAAATAAAAGAAGAGCGTGAGTATTAAAAGTTGAATGATATTGCTGAATGATATTGCGGTAGCAAATTCTTCATTTTTCATTCTCCATTTTCCATTCTTCACTCTTCACTTAAAAAAGCTATGGCAAAAGAAATTAAATTCAATATTGAGGCCCGCGAGATGATGAAGCAGGGCGTTGACCAGTTGGCAAATGCAGTAAAAGTAACATTAGGCCCGAAAGGTCGTAACGTAGTGATTGAGAAGAAGTTTGGTGCTCCACAGATTACCAAGGACGGCGTGACCGTTGCCAAGGAGATTGAGCTGGAAGACCACTTCGAGAACACTGGTGCACAACTCGTGAAGAGTGTGGCCTCGAAGACGGGCGACGATGCCGGCGACGGCACCACGACCGCAACCATCCTGGCACAGGCTATCGTGTCGGAGGGACTGAAGAACGTGACCGCAGGCGCCAATCCTATGGACCTTAAGCGCGGTATCGACAAGGCCGTAAAGTCTGTCACCGAGTTCATCGCCAAGAGCGCTGAGCAGGTGGGCGACAACTACGACAAGATTGAGCAGGTGGCTACCGTCAGCGCCAACAACGACAAGGAGATTGGCGAACTGCTGGCTGAGGCCATGCGCAAGGTGTCGAAGGACGGCGTGATTACCATCGAGGAGTCGAAGAGCCGCGACACACACATCGGTGTGGTCGAGGGCATGCAGTTCGACCGTGGCTATCTGTCGGCTTACTTCGTAACAGACAGCGAGAAGATGGAGTGCGCTATGGAGAATCCTTACATTCTCATCTACGATAAAAAGATTTCCAACATCAAGGAGTTCCTGCCCATTCTGCAGCCTGCCGCAGAGAGTGGCCGTCCCTTGCTGATCATTGCCGAGGACGTGGACTCTGAGGCACTCACCACACTGGTTGTCAACCGTCTGCGTGGCGGCTTGAAGATCTGCGCTGTCAAGGCTCCTGGCTTCGGCGATCGTCGCAAGGCCATGCTCGAGGACATCGCCGTGCTGACAGGCGGTACTGTCATCAGCGAGGAGAAGGGCCTGAAGCTGGAGCAGGCTACCATTGAGATGCTGGGTACTTGCGAGAAACTGACCGTGACAAAGGACAACACCACTATCGTTAATGGTGCAGGCGACTCACAGGCCATCAAGGATCGCGTGAACCAGATCAAGAACGAGATAGAGAATACCACCAGCTCTTACGACAAGGAGAAGCTGCAGGAGCGTCTTGCCAAATTGGCAGGTGGCGTGGCAGTGCTCTACGTAGGTGCCAACAGCGAGGTGGAGATGAAGGAGAAGAAAGACCGCGTCGACGATGCTCTGTGCGCTACTCGCGCTGCCATCGAAGAGGGTGTCGTAGCCGGTGGCGGTACTACCTACATCCGTGCTCAAGAGGCTCTGGCCGATCTGAAGGGCGACAATGCCGACGAGCAGACAGGTATCAACATCATCTGCCGTGCCATCGAGGAACCCCTGCGCCAGATTGTCACCAACGCTGGTGAAGAGGGTGCCGTGGTCGTACAGAAGGTGCGCGAGGGCAAGGGCGACTTCGGCTACAATGCCCGTCTCGACAAGTACGAGGATCTGCGTGAAGCTGGCGTGATTGATCCTGCCAAGGTGGCTCGCGTGGCTCTTGAGAATGCCGCTTCAATCGCCGGCATGTTCCTCACCACTGAGTGCCTGATTGTCGATAAGCCTGAGAAGGAGCCTGCTATGCCGATGGGCAACCCAGGCATGGGCGGCATGATGTAATTTGTCTGAAATAGAGTATTATCTGTATTTACTATTTAACGATTCCCCGGACTGCCAGACGGTCCGGGGATTTTTTTCGTATATGCGTGGAACTATCAAATTTACAGGGCTTTGCCATGTGTAGTTATCAAAAACAACATTAACGTAACTTTTTGTGTACTAATTGCTTGACCTATATCAATTTGTCTTTTTTTCATCCAATTTTTCTTTGCTTGACTCCGTTTTATTTGTACCTTTGCATCAAGAAAAGATATTTTTTTGATTTGTTTTAGTAGATTAGTTTTTAAGTAGTTTGTTTTTGAAAACCGGCTGTCGGGAGACAGTCGGTTTTGTATTTAATACCGAATTATTCTAAAATTATGGAAATAATAGGCTGTAATTAGAAATTCTTTTGTATCTTTGCCACAATAATACTAACTTAAATAATATAGGAAATGAGAATTTTTACTTGTTTGGTGGCACTGATACTGTCAGTGATGACTGTGGGTGCTAAGCCTATCACGCAGCAGCAGGCACTGAAAAGAGCCAGTGCCTTTATGGCGCAACAGCGTGACTTCAGAACGCTTGCGGCTGTGACGAATGCTCAGAAACTATCATCGAAGAGAGCAGCGGGCATTGACGCAACAGTGGAACCCTACTATGTGTTCAACAAAGGTGTGGACGAGGGCTTCGTGATTGTCTCGGGCGACGACCAGACCATTGAAGTGCTGGGCTACTGCGACGACGGCTCGTTCGACTTCGGACAGCTGCCTCCCAACCTTCAGGAACTGCTTGACGGCTATGCGGGCCAGATAGCACGCATTCAGCAGGGCGCTCCTGTAGTGAAACTTGCTGCCAACCATCCGAAGGTGGAACAGCTCATGACCAGCAAATGGAGCCAGGGTGCACCCTACAACAACTCTTGTCCGTATGACGGCAATTCACGTTCGGTGACAGGTTGTGTGGCAACGGCTGTGGCACAGATTCTCTATTACAATCGCGAGAAATCGGTGACAGAGACAACTGCGCAGATTCCGGCTTTTGATACGTGGACCAAAAAGATCCATGTGAATGCAGTCCCCGCAGGCTCTCCCATCGACTGGAACAACATGAAGGATACCTACGGAACCGCCAGCGACTTGCAGAAGAAGGCCGTGGCCGACCTGATGTTCTATTGCGGTGCAGCCGTAAAAATGGACTATACCAGCAGCTCGTCGGGTGCACAGTCGTCTGATGCATACGCAGCCTTTGCCAAGTACTTTGGCTATGGCGCATCGGTGCGATTCGTGACGGCAAGCGATGTGAGCAGCGATGACGAATGGGATCGTATCGTCTATACGGAGATGGCAGCCGGACGCCCGGTCTACGTGAGTGGTGCCAATGCCACGGTAGGACATGCCTTTGTGGCCGACGGATACGAGAACCAGCGCTATCACATCAACTGGGGTTGGGGCGGACAAAGCGACGGCTTCTATTATCTGACCAACCTCACTCCCGGCGACGGACAGGGTATCGGCGGCAGCGAAGACGGCTACAACTACTACAAGCAGATTGTGGTGGGCATTGAGCCGGAGAACTACATGGAAAAAGCCATGAGCATTTCGGATGCTACGGTGAAGAACGTGTGTCTGAGCAACTGGGATGCCGACAAGGATGGCAAGCTGACTTATGCCGAGGCCGCCAGCGTGACGACACTGGGCGATGTGTTCAAGGGTAAGTCTATCAAAGACTTCAGGGAACTCTACTATTTCACCTCGCTGACGAGTCTGTCGGACGATGCCTTCAACGGCTGTTCGCAGCTGACCAACCTTCGTCTGCCAAAATCGCTGAAGAAGGTGGGCGCCCGTGCTTTCAAAGATTGCGCACAACTGCGTCAGGTGAACCTGCCTACCAGCGTGAATGTCATTGGCGAGGAAGCTTTCAGCGGCTGCAAGCTGATGACGGCCTTCGAACTGCCCAACGAAATCTCGACAATCGAAAAAGGCACTTTCAAGGACTGTCAGGTGTTGCTCTCAATCGATCTCCCCATCTCTGTGGAGAAAATCGGTGACGAGGCATTCGCCGGATGTACGAAACTGTCGAGCTTCACTGTGAGCACGTTCCATCCGTCACACATCCAGTTGGGAACGTCGGTATTCGGAGGTGTGAACCTAGCCAGTGCCAAGCTCACCGTCATGCAAGGCACCAAGGCTTATTTCATGTCGGCAGACCAGTGGAAGGACTTCGGAACAGTGATTGAACTGCGCGAAATATCCGGAGGCAATTTTGCCCAGCTTGAGGCAGGCAAGACCTATTATTTATATAATGTAGGTACGGGACGCTATCTGACCAAAGGCGAGGCTTACGGCACACAGGGCGTGGTAGGTACGGCCCCCATGCGCTTCGTGGCCAATCATACTGCGACGATGGCCGACGATGTCTACTTCTTCACTTCGCCCGACACGGGACGCAGTGGCAAGTATTTGTTCCGCACATCGAGCGATGGCAATGTGGGCAGTGGTGTGAAGGCCATATTCGTAGACGGTACGAATCTCACTGCGGCAGCTGCCTATTGGACGGTGAAGGAAGTGGCCGACATGGTGTACACGATTCAGGTGCCTTCGACGGTCACTGCCAGCTATGTGGAGAACGAGTTCCTGGGGGTGCAGACCGACCATGCCAGCAATGCCGCTTCGCCCACCTATGGTGCCTACTTCGATGTCGATTATACAAGCCATCAGCGCAACTGTCAGTGGCAGTTCGTGCTCTACGATGATGCCTTTGCCGCCAACTATGCTGCCGCCGAGAAACTGGGCAACCTGTTGTCGATGGCCAAGAAGAGCAATGTGAAGTGCGCGGAGGAACAGCTGGTCTATGACAATCTGGAGAGTAGCATAGAAGAACTGGAAACTGCTCAGAAATCTTTGCGCAAGCGACTCAATCTCATCGACTTTGCCGATAACATTGTACGCGACGTATGTATTGGCCTGTTTGATGCCGACACCAACGGTGAGCTCAGCTACAAGGAGGCTTCTGAGGTGTCAGATTTCGGCTACACCTTCTATTTCAAAGACAACACGTCGCTTGTCAGCTTCAACGAACTGCAATATTTCTCGCGTGCTTACTGCCTCTATGGCAACACCTTTGAAGGCTGCACCAACCTGGAGTCGATCGTCTTGCCAAAGGGACTCACCAATATCTACTATCGTGTTTTCTACAACTGTAAGAAACTGAAGTCCGTCAATATCCCAGAGTTCGTTGAACTGATAGGCGACAACTGCTTCTATGGCTGTTCGGCTCTGCGCGAGGTGACGGTGATGAACCCTGATCCTTCTACGCTCAACTTAGGCACCAATGTCTTCGGCGGAGTGCCGTTGGCCCAGTGCACGCTCTATGTGCCTTATGGCTCAAAGGAACTCTACGCAGAGGCTCCTGTATGGAAGAACTTCGGAACGATTGTCGAAGTGCGCGGTCGCACACAGCCCAAGCTCTCTAACTTCCGTGTGAACACGCCAGGCTATATCTACAATGTGGCCACTCGCAAGATGATCACGATGGGCGAGGCATGGGGTACGCAGGCCATCGTGGGACAGAATGGCCGTGCCTATCAGCTGAAACGCTCCAACAGCATGCCCGATGGCACTTACTACCTCTTCGACGATGCACAGCAGAAAGTGGTGTTCCGTACCAATACCGACTCAAAGGTGGGCGATGGCGTGAAGGCATGCTTTGCCGACGGCGACTTGTCTACGAAGAACTCCCGTGCTTACTGGCATGTCGATTCCATTGGCGAGCACATCTTCACATTGCAGGTTCCAGCCAATGATGCCGAATATGTGGATGGCGAATACCTGGGTACCGATCTGAATCATATCAGTCAGCAGGCCAGTCCGACTTACGGTATCTACTACGATGTCGTGGGCAACGGCAAGAACACGCAGTGGTCGTTTATCGCCGCCGAGGATGCACAGCTTGCCACGGAAATGGACCAGTTGGTCGAGAAACTGAGTGAAATGCTGGTGCTGGCCAAGTCGAAGGACATCAATGTCGACGACGAACAGGCCGTCTATGACAATATAGAGAGTACGAACGAGCAGATGCGCATGGCACTCACCTCCGTTCGTGAGAAACTGCACTTCATCACCTTTGCCGACGAGAAGGTGCGCAGCATGTGCATGGACAAGTGGGATGCCGATGGCGACGGAGAACTGACCTTCGAAGAGGCTCAGGCTGTGACCGACATTGGCGAGGTGTTCCGTGGGGCTGCAACCATCAAGTCGTTCGAGGAACTGAAGTATTTCACCCAGCTGACGGAGATTCCCGACAATGCATTCCGCAGTGCCTCTAACCTGCAGACACTCTATCTGCCGAAGAGCGTGAAAAAGATTGGCAGCTCTGCCTTTACCGCATGTAGCGTGTTGCGCAACCTTGTCATACTGAATGATGTCGACCTCATCGACTATAACCTCTGCGGACTCATCAATCAGGCACGGGTCTTTGTGTATGCCAACATGGTGGCTTCTTATGAGGGGGACCAGAACTGGAGCAGCAAGAACATCCTTGAATATACTGGCAAGCCGGTTGTCACCGCCGAGGCTTCACGTATCTACGGTCGAGCCATAGCTACCATCAAGACAATTGTGATGGGTGCGCCTGTCGACGGTGATGCCGAGGCAAGCTGCGAGGCTATCAGCGTGGCTACCAATCCTGTGGGTACCTATCCCATCACGCTGAAGAAAGGAACCATCACCACCCCGGGTGTCGAGCTGCGTGAGGGCGTGTTCACCATCGAGAAGGCTCCGCTTACCATCACGGCCAAGAGCTATACCCGCAACGTCGGCGAGGCCAACCCGGAGTTTGAACTGACCTACAAGACCTTCCGCAACAAGGAAACTGACACCGTGTTCACCAAGCGCCCTGTCATCACTTGCGACGCAACGGTCGACAGCCCTGCCGGTGTCTACGACATCGTGGTCAGCGGTGCTGAGGCCCAGAACTACGAGATTACCTTTGTGAACGGTCAGTTGACTGTTCTCGAGACAGCAGGCATCGATGGCCTGAAGGCAGACGGCAAGGCCGGACAGCCCATCTACGACCTGCAAGGCCGCAAGGTGCAGTTGCCCAAGCGTGGCGTCCACGTCTCGGGTAAGCGCAAGGTGATTGTTAAGTAACCCGCAGCGATAGCATAAATAAGAAGCGGCATCAAGGTCCAACGCCTTGATGCCGCTTCTGTATGCAATAGAACCGATTCTTGTTATTTGCTTACGATTTCCTTCGCACGAGCCAATGCAAGATCAATGTGGTTGCAAATGTTCTCGCTGCCCAGCAATTGTTCGAAGTGATTGCGCTTCAGTACAGCCTCGACCTTCGGATTAACACCTGAAAGAACGATGGTGATGCCCTCTTTCTGACTCATCAGGCACATGTTCTCCAGGTTGTGCAGACCCGTTGAGTCAATGAATGGCACCTTACGCATGCGGATGATGCGCACCTGAGGACGGTCACCGTAACGGCTCATGATGTCTTCGAACCGGTTGCCGGCACCGAAGAAGTAAGGGCCGTTGATCTCGTAGACCTCTACGCCTGCAGGGATGGTCAGATGCTCCAGATTGCCACGCTGCATGTCGGCATCCTCATTCAGGTCGATTTCGTCGTAGACAGCCTTCACATCGGTGGTCTCACTCATGCGGCGCATGAACAGCAGACAAGCACAGATGAGGCCTACCTCGATGGCAACGGTCAGGTCGAAGACGATGGTCAGCAGGAAGGTAAGCACCAGCACGGTGATGTCGCTCTTGGGGTTGCGCATCAGGGCCAGGAACGAGCGCCAGCCGCTCATGCCATAGCTCACGACCACGAGGACACCAGCCAGGCATGCCATTGGGATATATTGTGCCAGAGGCATGAGGAACATGAAGATGAGCAACAGCACCACAGCATGCACGATACCTGCAATCGGCGTGCGACCGCCGTTATTGATGTTGGTCATGGTACGGGCAATGGCGCCTGTGGCGGGAATACCGCCAAAGAGCGGCGACACGATGTTGGCCACGCCCTGGCCAATCAGCTCGGTGTTTGAGTTGTGGTGGTCGCCAATCACACCGTCGGCAACCGTGGCAGACAGCAGGCTCTCGATGGCTCCCAGAACGGCAATCGTCATGGCCGGAGCCACCAGGCTCTTGATGGTCTCCCACGAAAGCTCGGGTACGACGGCATCGGGCAATTGTGAGTTGATGCTGAACCGATCGCCGATGGTCTCAATCGTAGTCACCCCGGCATATTGCTTCAGCAGTAGTGCAGCAATGGTCATCACGACGATAGCAACCAGTGACCCGGGAACGCGTCGGCTCAGTTTGGGTGTTACCGAAATGATGATGACACTTGTCACGCCGATGATGGTGCTCCAAAGGTCGATACTGTTCAGATTCTGGAAATATACAATCCATTTCTCAACGAAGTCGCTCGGCACGTTGCAGATCTGCATACCCAGCAAGTCCTTCACCTGCGTAGTGAAGATGGTGACGGCAATACCGCTGGTGAAGCCCACAATGATAGGATAGGGAATGTATTTGATGATGGTGCCCAGGCGCAGAAGGCCGAAGCCAATGAGAAAGACACCAGCCATGAGCGTGGCGATGGTCAGGCCCTGCATGCCGTATTGGTTGATGATGCCGGCCACAATCACGATGAAGGCACCTGTGGGACCGCCAATCTGTACTTTGCTGCCGCCGAAGGCCGAGATGGCGAGGCCGGCCACGATGGCGGTGATGATGCCTTTCTCAGGCGACACACCGCTGGCAATGCCGAAGGCAATGGCTAAAGGAAGGGCCACGATGCCCACAATGATGCCGGCCATCAGGTCGGCCATGAACGTCTGTTTGTTGTAGTTCTTGATTGCCGAAAGCATTTTCGGCTTGAAATCGAAAGTTTTCATTACTTAATTAATACCTATTGAAATTACGGCTGCAAAGTTACCCTTTTTTTTACATTTCACAAAGAAAGCGGCTGGAAACCTTTCTGTTTCAGCCGCTTTCATTGATTTATTTCTATCTTAGCGCGTTCTTTCGAGGCATCAGTGCCAGTTCGTCTATATTATATATAGGTATAACTTATTGACGAATCCACGTCTGCGTCTCATAGAACACTCCCAGATAGCCTCTTACCTTCAGATTGCCGTCTTCTATCCAAATGGCGCACTTATAGGTCTTGCCGTTTTTGGGGTTGTAGATTTTTCCACCCTCCCATTTCTGCTTCTTCTGGGTCAGGCCTGTCAGAATGTCCGTTCCGACAAGCTTGCGTGTGCGCAATTTCTCATCGGGGTTCTTGCTGTCCAGTTTGCCGTCGCCACTCCTCAGCCATACAATCTTGCCGTTCACCTTGTCGCCAGCCTGATAGATTTCCACATAGGAGTCGCCTCCTTCGGTCATCCATTTGCCGAGAACATTCTGTGAACGGGCCGTGATGGCAACGAGCACCATAAGCAGACTAATGATAAAAGTCTTCTTCATCGACCGTGAGTTGCAGAGTTTATTTCTTCTTGAGCAGGTCGCGAATTTCGGCCAGCAGCTCTTCCTGAGTGGGTCCCTTCGGCTCTTCGGGTGCGGGTGCCGGTTCTTCCTTCTTGCGGTTCAACTTGTTGATGCCTTTCAGCATGAGGAAGATACAGAAGGCAACAATCAGGAAGTCTACGACATTTTGGATAAACATGCCATATTTCACCTCTGCATCGCCTACGGTCACAGCCAGTGTAGAGAAATCAACACCACCAGTCACCAGACCGACAAGCGGCATCAGCACATTGTCGACCAGCGAACTGACAATCTTACCAAATGCACCGCCGATGATCACACCGACAGCCATGTCCATCACGTTGCCTTTCATGGCAAACTCTTTGAATTCACTAATAAATCCCATAGTTTTAAATGTTAAAAAAATAATATATAGTTAAATTGTAATCTGCATCTTGCAATATGCACTTTATAATTCTGACATTATCTCAAATTTTAATTTTCAGTTTTTATTTTAATTTTATTAAGATAGAAATCTGATGCAAATTTAAGAAAAAAATTGTAACTTTGCCCTCGAAAGCGGAAAAATCTATTATTTTCTGCAAAAAATAGTTTTGAAGCAATCAATAGTTAAGTTATAACCGTTTTATTAATAATTTTAAAAGCAAAATGACAAAAGTAGCTATCAACGGCTTTGGCCGTATCGGTCGCCTCGCATTCCGTCAGATGTTCGAGGCTGAAGGTTATGAAGTAGTAGCAATCAACGACTTGACCAGCCCCAAGATGCTGGCTCACCTGCTGAAGTACGACACCGCTCAGGGCGGCTTCTGCGGCAAGATTGGCGAGAACAAGCACACTGTTGACTGCACCGACAACTCAATCATCGTCGATGGCAAGGAGATCACCATCTATGCTATTCCTAACGCTGCCGAACTGCCTTGGGGTAAGCTCGATGTTGACGTTGTTCTGGAGTGCACAGGCTTCTACACCTCTAAGGAGAAGGCTTCTGCTCACCTGACCGCTGGTGCCAAGAAGGTTGTAATTTCAGCTCCTGCTGGCAACGACCTGCCCACCATCGTTTACAACGTGAACCACAAGACTCTGACTCCTGCTGACACCGTGATCAGCGCTGCTTCTTGCACCACCAACTGCCTGGCTCCTATGACCAAGGCCCTGAACGACTTCGCTCCCATCCAGAGCGGCATCATGACCACCGTTCACGCTTACACTGGCGACCAGATGATTCTCGACGGTCCTCAGCGCAAGGGTGATGTGCAGCGTGCTCGTGCCGGTGCTCAGAACATCGTTCCTAACTCAACTGGTGCTGCTAAGGCTATCGGTCTCGTTATCCCCGAGCTCAACGGTAAGCTGATCGGTGCTGCTCAGCGCGTTCCAACTCCTACAGGTTCTACCACCATCCTGCACGCTGTTGTTAAGGGTGAGGTGACTGTTGAGGGTATCAACGCTGCCATGAAGGCTGCAGCCAACGAGTCGTTCGGTTACACTGAGGAGAAGCTCGTTTCTTCTGACATTATCGGTATGAAGTTCGGTTCGCTGTTCGATGCCAACCAGACCATGGTTTCTAAGATTGGCGACGGCAACTCTCTCGTTCAGGTTGTTGCTTGGTACGACAATGAGAACTCTTACACTTCTCAGATGGTTCGCACCATCAAGTACCTCGCTGAGCTGAAATAATAATACCGCTTAGATTAATAAGAAAGCCGCCTGACATTTCGTCAGGCGACTTTTTTTTGTAACGGTGACAAAATAAGTTGGGACGATTTATCGTCTGTTCAGATTTGTCCCAACTTATTTTGTCAAAATTATTCATAAAAAAAAGCCCCTTCTGAAAGTAGCATTCTGGAGCGAGAAAATACATGCACTCACAACATGCCGCAACCATCGTTTTGAGATTGATATTGAATCAAAGTGGGTTTACAGCCATATCAAACTGAGATTCATCATTAGTTGCATTCTGTTCTAAGTCATAACTCACTTTGATATGCCTGCAAACCCACCATGATTCAATACTAATCACGGCACAACTGCCGTCAACTGCCGTTCCAGGCTGCCCGAAACACAAATCATTTTATCACCAAAACAGTTCCTTTTATAAAGCAAATCTTGCAACTGTCTGATAGTCAATACCCTGCGCAACCCCTCTCAATACTCGCGTATTTGCAAGCGACTTTCAGTTTGGTGAATTCCGTGCGATTCTCAGAGGGGTGTTTGTCAAGAAAATACATATTTTTTTAAGGAAAGAAATTACCGTAATTTACGTTTTTCCGTTCGGTCGGATTTGTTTAGAACAAATTACGGAAATTACGGAAATTTCTTTCAGATTAAATTCTCACTTCAGACAATCAACCTCTGACCATCATACGCCAGCTCGACACCTTCGGGCAATCGACGGTTCACCTCGTCGTGCAACCCGATGTCGTGACAGACATGCGTGAGCAACGTGCGACGCGCTCCCACCCTACGCGCAAACTGAACGGCATCGGCAACCAGCTGATGAGAATGATGAGGATTGTCGAAACGCAAGGCATTGACCACCAACGTATCGACACCTTGCAGAAGAGGCAGCTGGTCGTCGTCGATGGTCTTCATGTCGGTGATATAGGCAAAGCACCCGAAACGATAGCCCAGTATGGGCAGACGGCCATGCATCACCCTGACAGGCATCACGTCGATGTCGCCGATGCGGAAGCCCTCGCCCGCATGAATCTCATGCAGCCCGATGGCCGGCACACCCGGATAGCGATGCTCGGCAAAGCAATAGGGCAGCATCTGCAACATGCCCTCACGCGCTATCGGGTCGGCATAGACGTTGATCTCGCCAAACTGGCAGTAGGGACGTATGTCGTCCATGCCCCCCACATGGTCGTAGTGGGAGTGGGTGATGAGGATGCCGTCGATGCAACGGAACGGCATGGGCAGGATCTGTTGACGGAAGTCGGGGCCGATGTCGACCAACAGGCGCGTCTGACTAGTCTCCACCAAGATGGAACAACGCAGGCGGTGGTCCTTGGGATGCGTACTCTGGCACGTGGCACACTGACAGCCAATGACAGGCACGCCGCACGACGTGCCTGTGCCAAGGAAGGTGATATGCAAGTTGTTTGATTCCATTGACTCAGATAATGTTGACTTCAGGATTAATCTCAATGCCAAAACGAGCGAAGACGTCGTGGCGAATCAGTTGGCACAGGTCGGCTATCTCGCTCCCCGTGGCCCCCCCACGGTTGACGAGCACCAAGGCCTGCTTGTCGTGCACCCCGGCACGGCCCACGGTGCGCCCCTTCCAGCCACACTGGTCGATCATCCAGCCAGCCGGAATCTTCTCGTGCTGCTCGTCGACATAGTAATGCGGCATGGACGGATACTGGGCCAGGAGCGACTGGAACTGCGCCCTACCCACCACGGGGTTCATGAAGAAGCTGCCGGCATTGCCCAGCTCGCGGGGGTCGGGCAACTTGGCCCTGCGGATGTCGATGACCACCTGTCGCAACTGCGCGGCTGTGGGCTGCACGATGCCGCGCCGCTCCAGCTCAGAGCGCAGGTTGCCGTAGTCGAGACGAGGCTGAAAGCTCAGCGGCAGACGGTAGACGACATGGGTGATGAGGTATCGGTTCTTCCACTCCTGCTTGAACCGGCTTTGCCGATAGCCGTACTGACAATCGGCAGAACGGAACGTGACAGGCTGGCCGTCGCCAATGCGTACAGCCTCGACCTGATCGATCAGCTCGCACACCTCGGCCCCGTAGGCCCCGATGTTCTGCACCGCCGATGCGCCCACGTCGCCTGGAATGAGCGAAAGGTTCTCAGCCCCGTGCCAGCCCCGCTCCACGAACAGGCCTACCACACGGTCCCACTCCTCGCCGCTGCCGACGCGCACGCGCACCTCGTCGGCGCTCTCATGGACAACCTCCATGCCCAGGATGGCCGAACGAACCACCGTGCCGGGGAAGTCGCGAGTGAGCAACAGATTGCTGCCGCCACCGATAATAAGAAAAGGCTCGCTGAGACGGCGAGCCACTGTGCATGCCTCCTGGACAGAAGCATATTCGACAAACCGCTTGCAACGGGCATCAATGCCAAAGGTGTTGTGCGATTTCAGACTGTAATCTTCGAGAATTTTCATCAGGTAATCAGTTTTGTCAGCTTCCAGTGACCACGCTGCAAGCGGAACGTTATTTCGACTTCCAGACCGTCGTCGATGCCACGCAGCAACATGATCTTCTGCGTAGTGGCCGGATTCTGACGACCATATACTATATTATATATGACATCCTTGGGCAGGTCGGGACGGAAGGCCTCCCAGAAATCGGGCGTGATGAAGCCGTCGATCGTGGCAAAGTCGTCCTCAGGGTCGGGGCCGGAGTACTCTATCTGCTCGGCCAGGCTGCGATACTGGAACACGGAGTCGCCCACGAACTGCTGATAGAACAGGAAGAACTGCCCGTTGGCATTGTGGGGCAGCGGCTGCCAGCGCACCTCATGCAGCATCCACTGACCGCTCTTCCGGCTGAAAAGGAACTGCTCGACACGCGCCTTGGCCAGATAGAAACGCTCCACGGTGACATCGACAACGGTCGTGTCGGTGACCAGCTCCATCTCTTCGGGCGAATCGAAAAACAGGGTGTAGAAGTCTTGCTTCATGAAAAAAGGCTCCAGCTTCCATTGTCTGCGCTGTATGGTGCGCTCCTTCTCGCCATCCCTGACGGGCAACGGAAACACGACGCGCTCGCGCTGCCGTCGCTGGTCGGACGCAAAGTTGAAGAAAAAATCGTCGAACAACTCGTCGGCGCCCGAAGGCATGAGAACTTCTTCGTCGGAGGATGCAAGCGAATCGCCGGATGAAACCTGCGCAGAATCTGTGGGAAGGATGCTCGACAACATACTGCCATCACGCTTACTGCCAGAACATGCAGAGAGAACCACGATGGCAAAGAAACAAGCAATGAAGCTCTTTTTCATTTCATGAAAAAAAATATTGTTTACTTTTTGGCTTGCAAAGGTAATCATTTTCTCCGATATATAAAAACATGAAGAAAAGAAAAACAGTATGAATCGTAAAACTTATTGATTTGCTTGGCAGTTCGGACATTTGTTCGTATCTTTGCCAGCGAAAATACAGAACACCGAAACGACACGACAGTCTGTTTCGGAGCGACGTAACCAAAAACAATCATGAAATCGGCTGAAATCAAGAAAATAGTACTGACAGGCGGACCGTGTGCCGGAAAGACTTCGGCACTGGTGCGTGTCATAGAACACTTCTCAAACATAGGCTACAAGGTCTTCACCATACCCGAGGTGCCAACGCTCTTCACCCAGGCTGGCATGAACTATCTGACCACCAACCGCGGCTTCTTCTACCAAGGGGAGAAGGCCACGTTGGAAATACAGATGGCACTCGAGGACAAGTTTACGCGCATGGCACAGGAATGCGACGAGCCGTGCATCATCGTCTGCGACCGCGGCACAATGGACATTTCGGCCTACATGGATGTCGCCACGTGGGACGAGATAACCAGAGCCGTAGGCACGTCGACACCCGAACTGCGCCAGCGATATGACGCGGTGCTCCACCTGGTCTCGGCTGCCGACGGGGCCGAACAGTTCTACACCACGGCCAACAATGCCTCGCGCAACGAGGCCAACGACGAGGAGGGACTGCGCATCGCACGCGGACTGGACAAGAAGGTGATCAAGGCCTGGACGGGACATCCGCACCTGAGGGTGATCAACAACAACGAGGACTTTGAAAAGAAGATGAACCGCGTGGTCAAGGAAATATCCGACGTGCTCAGTCTGCCGCAGCCCATCGTGGAAGAACGGAAATACATCGTCGAGGTGGTGGGCGAAGTGCCGGACGACAGTACGGAGAGCCAGATCACGCAATGCTACCTGATAGGCGAGGCCAACGCCGAAGTGCGACTGCGCCGTCGCGTCTGGCGAGCACGCTCTGCCGAAGGGCAGGTGGTCAGCGAGAAGGTGGTCAACGTGCACACGACGCGCAAACGAATATCCGACACGGAGGAAATCGTGACCGAACGACAGATAAACAACAGCCTCTACGAGATGATGCTGGCACTGGCCGACCCCGACCGAACACCCATCAGCAAACTGCGCAAGAGCTTCATCTGGAAAGGACAGTACTTCGAACTGGACTTCTACAAAGGTCAGCTGGACGGCCTCATCATCCTGGAGACGAAAGGCATCACGGCACATGAAAACGTGAAGTTTCCGCCTTTCATCCGCGTGGTGGAAGACATCACCTGCAACAAGAACTACTATAACTACAACCTGGCCAAGAAGAAGGAGTAAGGAGTCATGAAGATAGGCATTGAAGCACAGCGCATCTTCCGCGCCAACAAGCACGGCATGGACTACGTGGTGCTGCAGGAGATTCTGCAGTTGCAGCAGATAGACCATGAGAACGAGTATTTCGTGTTCGTGAAGCCCGGCCCCGACCGCTGCGTGAGCGAGTCGGCCAACGTGCACATCGTGGAGCTCACCACACCCTCCTACCCTCTCTGGGAACAGTGGGCGCTGCCACGGGCCGCCAAGAAGGCCGGTGTGCAACTGCTACACTGCACCAGCAACACCGCCCCCATACACTGCAACATACCGCTCGTGCTCACCCTCCACGACATCATCTTCCTTGAGCCACGCGACAAGGCCAACAAGTCGCTCTACCAGAACATGGGATGGCTCTACCGACGGCTCGTCGTGCCGCGCATCCTGCCCCACTGCCGCCGCATCATCACCGTGTCGCAGTTTGAGCTACGCAACATCGTGAGCAAGCTGCACATCCCCGAGGAACGCATGGCCATGATCTACAACGGCTACAACGAATGGTTCCGCGTGCTCAATGACACACACGACGTCTACAAGAAATATATTCCTCAGAAGGGCTACATCTTCTTCCTCGGCAATACCGATCCGAAGAA
The DNA here is from genome assembly GCA_902771445.1 of uncultured Prevotellaceae bacterium. GTDB lineage: Bacteria > Bacteroidota > Bacteroidia > Bacteroidales > Bacteroidaceae > Prevotella. The sequence continues at coordinate 15,995 of CACXXD010000005.1, read as the reverse complement.
GAACACCGAGCGCACGCTCATTGCCTATGCCCGCTACTTGGAGCGCTCTGCCGTGAAGCGCCCGTTGCTCATGGCCGATCTCGACCGCCAGTATCTCGACAGCATCATCAGCCGCAACCACATCGAGCACATCCGCGAGCACCTGCACATGCCTGGCTACATTCCCAACAGCGACCTTCCCGGCATCTACAACGATGCCTTCTGTTTTCTCTACACCTCGCTGCGCGAGAGCTTCGGCATTCCCCTGCTCGAAGGCATGGCCTGCGGCACGCCCGTCATCACCAGCAACACGTCGTCGATGCCTGAGATTGGCGGTCCAGATGCCATCCTCGTCAATCCCGAACAGGCCGACGAGATAGCCGACATGCTCATCCGACTGGAAAACGACCCAACTTTCTATCAGCAGAAGCGCGAGGTGGGACTGCAGCGTGCCCGTCTCTTCTCATGGCAGCGCACCGCCGAACAACTGCTCAGCCTCTATCACGAAATAGCGTAAGATCTTTATATACCAACCATCAAAATTATTTCATAAATCATCTCCATTTTAGATTTAGAATGAATTAAAAAATCTTCAAAAACCTTACGACAATTATAGGCATTCGCACTATTTGCGTAAGATTTTTGAAGATTTCCTGTCTCTAACTGAGCCAAGCGACTTACTTGTCGCCCTTTCCAATCATGTTGTTCACAGCATCGGCAGCATCGTCATTCAGGTTGATGTTGCGAGTGGTCTTGGCCTCAATGGTTCCAGCACGCATGATGTCGGCCATGTCGACCCCCGTTGCTGACTTCAACACGTCGAAGGCCTGCTTGATGGCTACTGGCACATTGCCCGACATGGCAGAGATGCCATTGCCGTCGCCACTGTAGATGTTGACATCCTTGATGCTGGAGATGGGCTTGGCCACGTTCTCCACCACCTGCGGCAGCACCTCGATCATCATCTGAATCACGGCAGCATTGTTGTACTTCTTGTAGGCCTCGGCCTTCTTGTCCATTGCCAGAGCCTCAGCCTCACCCTTTTTCTGAATAGCGTATGCCTCGGCCTCGCCCTTGGCCTTGATACCCGCAGCCTCCTGCTCCAGACGATAGCGAGTGGCATCCGACTCGGCATTCTGTGCCAGTGCTCGCTGCTCAGCCTCATACTTCTGCGCCTCGGCCACGCGCTTGCGCTGTTCCAGATCGGCAGCAGCATCAATCTCCACCTTGTACTTGTCGGCATCGGCTTTCTTCTCCACCTCTGCGGCCAGTTGGTTCATCTTGATTTCAATCTGCTCCTTCGACAGAATCTGCTCGCGCTTGGTCTTCTCAATCTCAGCCTCAACGGTCTTGATGTTGATGGTCTTCTGCTGTTCCTGCTGCTGAATGGCGTATGCGGCATCGGCATCGGCCTGCGCCGTGTCGGCCTCCTTCTTCAGCGCAGCACGTCGCAGCGCCAGCTCGTTGTTCTTGATAGCAATGGCCGTGTCGGCATCCACGCGGGCATCATTGCTCTCCTTGTCGGCCTTGCTCACCTCGATCTTCACGTCGCGCTCAGCCACGGCCCGGTTGATGGCAGCATCCTTCTTGATCTTCGCCGTGTTGTCGGCACCCAAGTCCTTGATGAGCCCCTCGCGGTCGGTCACGTTCTGAATGTTGCACGAAATGATCTCAATGCCCAGCTTGGCCATGTCGGGCTGCGCCTTCATCATCACCTGGTCGGAGAAGCCGTCGCGATCGGTGTTGAGCGAGCGCAAGTCGAGCGTACCGATAATCTCGCGCATGTTACCCTGCAGCGAGTCCTGCAACTGAGCGGCAATCTCCTCAGGCGTCATGTTCAGGAAGTTCTTGGCAGCCAGACGCGTACCGTCGGAGTTGGGGGTCACCCTGATCTTGGCCACGGCATCCACATCGACGTTGATGAAATCGTTGGTGGGAACGCTCTCTTCCGTCTTGATGTCAACCGTGATCTGTCCCAGATAGACGCGGTCGAGTCGCTCAAAGAAAGGTATGCGGAATCCGCCTGAGCCAATGAGCACACGCGGCTCCTTGGAAAGACCGGAGATGATAAAAGCAAACGAGGGCGGTGCCTTGACGTAGGAGATGAAAAGGAACACAGCCAACAGAATGATGCCTGCGGCAATCCAAATGTACATTTGATCAAACTCCATCATAGCTCATAGATTTTAGTTGATAACCATATTTATTTATAAAAAGATGCATACCACTCGGCAAAGGCACGCAGGCCGGAGCGAAGCGGCGTGGACGGCTTATAGCCGAAATCGCGCTCCAGCGCACTGGTGTCTGCGTATGTGACAGGCACGTCGCCGGCCTGCATCGGCACCAGCTTCTTGTGTGCCTCGAAGTCGTAGTCTTCGGGCAGCACCTTGGCCCGGATCAGTTCCTGCTGCAGGATGTCAACAAAGTCGAGCAGATTCTCAGGACTGTTGTTGCCGATGTTGTAGACGGCATAAGGCGGCAATGGCAGTCCGTCTTCGCCGTTCTTCTTCTCAGGAGCACCCTGCATGATGCGTACCACACCTTCCACGATGTCGTCGACGAAGGTAAAGTCGCGCTTGCAATGTCCGAAGTTGAAGATCTGGATGGTCTCGCCCTTTCTCAGCTTATTGGTGAATCCGAAGTAGGCCATGTCGGGACGACCGGCAGGCCCGTAGACCGTGAAGAAGCGCAGACCCGTCGAGGGAATGTTATAGAGCTTGGAATAGGCATGGGCCAGCAGCTCGTTCGACTTCTTCGTGGCTGCATAGAGGCTCACGGGGTTGTCCACCTTGTCGTCGGTTGAGTAAGGCACTTTCTTGTTGGAGCCGTAGACACTCGACGAGCTGGCATACACCAGATGCTCCACACCACGCTCACCGCCGTCGTAGGAATGACGGCAGGCCTCAAGGATGTTGTAGAAGCCGATGAGGTTTGACTGGATGTAGGCATCGGGATTCGTGATCGAATACCTCACGCCAGCCTGTGCGGCCAAGTTCACCACCACGGCGGGCTTGTACTGAGCAAAGAGGCCGTCGATGGTAGCTTTGTCGGCAATGTCGCCCTTCACAAACTCATACTTGATGCCCTCAGGCACCAGTCCTTTCAATTCGTTCAGCCGGAACTCCTTCAGCGACACGTCGTAGTAGTCGTTCATGTTGTCGATGCCTACGATCGTGGCATTCTTCACGTCGCGGAACAGGCGTTTCACCAGATTGGAACCGATGAATCCGGCTGAGCCGGTCACCAGAATCACTTTATTGTCTAATTCTATTTTCTGCATAATTTCAATTGTGTTTTATTTTCCGAATTTCTCTACTGCCTCGTAATAAGTGTCCAGACTGCCGATGTCGAAACGTCCGGCTGACATGGGCCAGGCATGCATCGCCACATGGTCGACCATGTAGTGAGCCAGATTGCCCGGTGCGTCCTTGCCGCATCCGTTCTCTACCGAATGACAAATCAGTTCCAGATCCTTGGCCTTATATATATAAAAAGGAGGAACGGCCCAGTGGCTCTTCGGCTCCTGCGGTTTTTCCTCCATGCCCAGCACGCGCATGTCTTCGTCAAGTTCCACCACACCTGTGCGGCGCAGCTTCTCTACGTCGTCCTGGCGATGGCACATGATGCACGAGGTACCTTTCTCGTTGGCAAAGTCGACAAACTCCTTGAACGAGAAGAACAACAGGTTGTCGGCAGCCACCACCAGCATGTCGTCGTTCACGTCGAGCTTGTCCATCGCAAACAGCAAGTCGCACACGGCACCCAGGCGCGTCTCATTGGTCTCGGTGCCATCGTCTATAATAGTAATGGGCTTTGTATAGAACGACGTACTGGCCCAGTCTTCGAAGATGGGCGCAAACTTATGGTTGGTGACAATGACGTGCTCGTCGATCTCGGGAATCTGGTCGATGTCGTCGAGCATGCGTCCCAGGATGGTGTTCTCGCCAATCTTCAGCAATGGCTTGGGAAAGTTCTTCGTCAGCTCGCCCAGACGTGTGGCATAGCCGGCGGCTATCACAATATTTTTCATGTCTCTGTTCTTTTAGTCCCAACAACAATCAGTCTTCTACGAATCTCGCACCGTCGTCCGGCTTCACCCAGAACACCTTGAAGGTCTTCTCGTATTCGGGGAACTGCTTCAGATACTGCTCGGTCAGCACGGTCTCGATCTGCACCTTGTGGGCAGGATCCACCAGCGCAATGCAAGCACCCTTGAAGCCGGCACCAGAGAATCGGCCACCATAGACACCGGGCAGATTGCGCATGATCTCGTAGATGGCAATCAGCTCAGGCGAACCGCACTCATAATTGTGAATGGAACTTTCGCAGGAGTCGAACGACAGCTTGCCGAACAGTTTCAGATTGCCCGTCTCCCAGGCTGTCACGCCCTGACGCACCCGACGATATTCGGAATAGAAATGCTCGGCACGACGGGCAAAGCGGGCCGGCATGGCGATGCGTGTCTTGTCGAACGTGGCCTTCGGAATATCGCGAAGGAAGGTCTTGTCGAACGCCTTGAGCGGCTGGTCAAGATAGGCCAGCATGTTCCATGCGGCTGTCTTGCACTCAAACACACGCAGGTTGTAGTCGCTGTTCACCAGCGAGCGGGTCAGTCCAGAAAAGAAGATGCCAATCTCGAACTCAGGCATATCGGGATTGCGCTTGATGATGCGATAATCGTTGCTGTCACAGTCGAGGAACAGCAGACCGTCTTTCTTTCCCAGAGCGATGCAAGCCTGATCCAGCAGACCATTGTTCAAGCCGATGTACTCGCGCTCAGCCTCTGAGGCAATCTGCACCACCTCGAAGGGCTGCAGGGTGATGCCGTTGGCCTTGGCAAAGGCCATGACGTAGGCAATGAGCACGGCAGCACTCGACGACAGACCGCCAACGGGCAGCGAGCCCTGGATGACACCCTCGATGCCGTGGGTCAGCTCGAAACGCTTGCGCAGGGCAAACTTGGCACCACGGGCATAGTCGCCCCAGTGATGCTCTTTCACCTGCGAGGGGGTGTTTACGTGGAAGTGAACTTCACCTTCGAAGGAACGCGACGTCAGGTTCACCTCGCCGTCCTCTCTTACATTGAACCACAGGTCGACGCCCTTGTCAATGGCGAATCCTGTCACCAGACCATGCTGATGGTCTACGTGCGCACCCAGCGGACACACACGATAAGGGGAATAGATATGATATGAGAACATAAAAAGATATAAATTAATTCTGTATGACTGCAAAGATACAAATAATCTGTTGATTTGCAAAAAAATAGCTGTAAAGTAACGGTAAAAAATTAAATTGGGACATTTTTTTTACCGTTACTAAGTCAGACAAAGCAAACGGCAAATAACAGGACTAAGCTGTAGCTAAAAAAATTATTGAAAAACGTTCGACAAGATGCTGTAAAGTCATTTTTTTTAGTTACTTTTGCAGACGTATTAATAACATTGCAGTTTCTCTTATTGTTTTAAAATGAAAAGAATATTGTCACTTTTGCTTATGACGGTGATTGGTCTGTCGCTCTTTGCACAGACGAAATACGTCTTAGTAATTGAGAAAAATGACGGTACACAGGTCAGGATTCACTCCAGCGAGATAAAGGAAATGACTATCGATACGGAAGAGTTTCACGAATGGGTGGACTTGGGCATGCCCAGCGGCACAATGTGGGCTACCTGCAACATAGGCGCCGAACAGCCCTCCGATGCCGGCTCTTATTTTGCCTGGGGCGAGTTCGAAGAGAAAGGACTCTACGACTGGGTGTCTTATTCGCACTGCGACGGCAATGCCATGAACTGCCACTTTTTGGGCAACAACATTGCAGGGACCAAATATGATGCGGCCTACGTGATATGGGGCGACGAGTGGTGCTTGCCCACACAAGAACAATTTAAGGAACTCATACAGGAGTGTACCAAACAGAGAATCACCCTGAACCAGAAGAAAGGCGTACTCTTTACGGGACCCAACGGCGAGAACGTGTTCTTCCCCGAGGCAGGCGCCCGCTGGGACAGCGAGATAAACGGTCAGAAGCAAGGCGGAAAATACTGGTCGGCCACGTTGGACACCTATTACAGCGGTGGTGCCCACTACCTCAGTATAGAGGACGACGAAATCAGCTGGAACTACTCATGGCACCGCTACGGTGGCTTCCCCATCCGTCCTGTCAGGAAATAACCATACGCAACACAATACGGGTGAATGAGCATCAGGAGTTCAGACAATAGACAGCAACGCATTTTTTCTATCAAGCCAAACTATCGTCTGAACTTCTGTTTTTCAGAGTTTCTACAACTCATGCCTCTGAAACAAATCATAGCTAATGGAAAAAACGAACTGGAAAACTATTGCAACATGAAAAAACTCTTTATGAGCCTCCTCGCACTGTCAGGCCTCGCCCTTCACGGCATGGCACAGCCGCAGATTGCCGGAGCACTGCAAGCATATAACGAAGAAACGCGCGGCAAACAACGCACACAGCAATACTGGCCCGAACAGGGAGCCTTTGTCTGCGAGAACGGAACCAACCGTTTCACAAGAGCGCTCTACGGCTCGCCCACCGACTGGCGCGTAGAGACGAGTGACCGTCCCGTCTTTGCCGTCGTCAAGAAAGGACATCACCGCAACATCCGATTCACAGTCAACAACGTTGCCCTTGACTCTACCGACTATTGCAAGGCCGTCTATCGCGACGGAATGCGCGAATATATGCTGAAGGATCGTCGCTGGGGCGAGGGACTACTGCGCGTGAGTGTCGTGGCCATGCCCAAGCAGGAGGGAGCTGTCTGGCAGTTCGTAAGCGATGGTCTGGCCCCCATGCCGCTCAACGTGCAGACGAAGGTTTGCCAGATTGCCAATCCGAAACTGAAGCGCAATGGCGATATTGGAGCCGATGCGCCCGGTGTGTTCGAACATGACGCGCAAGAACGTGGACTGAAGACAAGCGGTGCCATCAGTTTGGACGACGGCAAGACGACGGCCTACGTGGCGGTCATGCTCGATTCCGTCGCAAACGTGTCATTTGCCGAAGCCCATCGGCTCTACAAGGAAGCCGCTCAGCACTGGCAAGCACTGGGACAGAGGGTGCAGTTCACAACCCCCGATCCTTACGTCAACACACTGGGCAGCGCACTCGTGATGGCAGCCGACGGCGACTGGGACGGTCAGACGTGGCTGCACGGCTGCATAGGCTGGCGCATGCCGCTGGCGGGCTGGCGGGCTGCCTACGTGGGCGACGTGCTCGGATGGAACGACCGTCAGCACGCTCACTTCGATGCATACGCAAAAAGTCAGGTGACACAGGTGGAGCCCATCATCCCCCACCCCACGCAAGACCCGGGCATGAACATGGCTCGCGCCGAAAAGAAGTGGGGTACGCAGATGTACTCAAACGGCTACATCTGTCGCAATCCGGAGAAGAACAACCAGATGCACCACTACGACATGAACCTGAACTACATGGACGAACTGCTGCGCCACTTCATGTACAATGCCGACACGGTCTACATGCGCCAGATGTGGCCCGTCATCAAGCGACATCTGGAGTGGGAGAAGCGCAACTTCGACCCTGACGGCGACCATCTGTACGATGCCTACTGCTGCATCTGGGCCTCGGATGCATTATATTATAGCGGTGGAGCCGTCACCCACGCTACTGCCTATAACTATTTTGACAACAAGACTGCGGCACGCATTGCTGAAATCATTGGCGAAGACCCAACACCCTATCGCCATGAGGCCGAAGCCATAGCGCAAGCCATGAAAGAACGGCTCTGGCTGAACGACAAGCACCATTGGGCTGAGCATCAGGATGCCTTAGGACTGAAGCGCGTGCATGAGAGTGCTGCCGCATGGAGCTATTACACACCCATAGACTGCGGACTGGGCGACGACCTCATGCAGCACCAGGCCATCAATGCCATGCAGCGAAACTTGCCTCACATCCAAGTGGAGGACTCGCCCTATCACGTCATCGCCACGTCCGACTGGATGCCCTACGCCTGGAGCATCAACAACGTGGCTACTGCCGAAACGATGCACATGGCTCTGGCCTGCTTCAAGGCCGGACAGTACGAAGAGGGCTACGACCTGCTGATGGGGGCCGTGATGGACAACATGTACTACGGACAGTCGCCTGCCAACTTCGGACAACTGTCTCACTACGATGCAGCACGCGGCGAGTGCTATCGCGACTTTGGCGACTGCATCGGCATAGCCAGTCGGGCGATTGTCGAAGGTCTCTTTGGTGTGCAACCTGATGCACTCGATGGGCGCTGCATCCTTCAGCCGGGCTTCCCCAATAGCTGGGACAGCGTGAGCGTGAGGACACCTTATATAGAATATATGTACACGCGTAAGGATGGAAAGGATCGCTATGAGATTACACAGCACTTCGCCCAGCCGCTCACCATCATCCTGGCACAGCACGATGGAGCGCGTTTCCACTACACTGAGGGTACAAACGAGCAGCATCAGATTATTGAGGCGGCATCTGTGCAAAGAACCAATCCAATGTCTGCCCACGACAACGAAGCTATTCGGCCAGAGGGAACGACCGCACGACTGGGCTTGGAAGAACCCGACCTGACTAAACCGTTCACACAGCAAGACCTATCAAAATATTTCAATGCCGAGGTCGATGACATTTTCAAGAATCAGTATCGCTCACCTCGTCCGGCAACGACGACGTTGCAGATTCCGTTGCAGGGTGTAGGCGAATGGTGCCATCCACAATACACACCAGTCATCAACGAATCTGTTTTCCGCACGCTGGCCACAGGCAACCGTTTTGTGGCAGCCGGCATACCGTTCCGCACACCACAAGAAGGACAAAACATCGTCTACACATCGCTGTGGGACAACTATCCCGACAGCATCACAATCCCGCTGAAGGGCAAGGCATCATCGGCCTATCTGCTCCTGGCTGGCTCGACCAACCACATGCAGAGCCGGATAGACAACGGACTAATCGTTGCCACATATCGTGACGGCTCGACCGACACGCTGTGCCTGCGCAATCCCGACAACTGGTGTCCCATTGAACAAGACTATTTCGCTGACGGACAGGCATTCCAGACCATCACTCCCCGCCCCTATCGGGTCTGTCTCGGCAATGGTACCGTAAGCCGTGATCTCGGCAAAGCCCTCAACATCAAGGGTGTCTATGGACGCGAGATAGAAGGAGGAGCCGCCCAAATGCTGCGCATGCCTCTCAACGAAAAGAAGAAGCTGAAGAGCATCACCGTGCGAACACTCTCCAACGACGTGGTCATCGGTCTGATGGCCGTCACTTTGCAATAAAAAAACAATACACTGAAGATATGGAAAAACTATTAGAACTCTATAAAGAATGGAGCGGTCACGAGCCGATGCATGCCGAACAACTGCCGGGAGCCGGCAGCAACCGTGCCTACTACCGACTGACCGACAACGAGGGGAAAAGCATTATAGGATGCGTAGGAACCAGTCGTGACGAGAACCATGCCTTTGTCTATCTCGCCAGACATTTCACCAAGCGCCGACTGCCCGTGCCTCACATACTGGCCGTCAGCAACGACGAACTGCGCTATCTCCAGACCGACCTCGGCACCGTGTCGCTCTTCGAGGCCATCCGTGGCGGACGCGAGGCAGGCGGTCGATACACGCTAGCCGAACAGGAGTTGCTGAAACGGACGATACGCGAACTGCCCAACCTGCAGTTCCGTGGTGCCCGCGAACTGGATTTCTCTAACTGCTATCCGCAGCCCGTCTTCGATGTGGAAGGGGTGCTCTTCGACCTCAACTACTTCAAGTACTGTTTTCTGAAGGCTACGGAACTCGATTTCCATGAACTGAAACTCGAAGCCGACTTCCGCCTGCTGGCCAAGGATCTGACAGCCAACGACGAAACGCAGTGTTTCCTGTACAGGGACTTTCAGGCACGCAATGTGATGCTCAACCGAAGCAAAGACCAAGACATTGAGAAGCCTTATTTCATCGACTTTCAGGGAGGACGACGCGGTCCGTTCTACTACGATCTGGCTTCATTCCTGTGGCAGGCATCGGCAAAGTATCCCGACAAGCTGCGCCGCGAACTGATTGATGAGTACTACCGTGCAGCCCAGCAGTTTACAGAGATGCCCAAGCGCGATGTGTTCGACCGGCGACTGCGACTCTTCGTGCTCTTCCGCACGCTGCAAGTGCTCGGTGCTTATGGTTTCCGTGGATATTTCGAGCGCAAGCGACACTTTATCGAGTCGATTCCTCCAGCCATACAGAACCTACGCGAACTGATTGGACTGACCACTGCCAGCACAACGGAATTTCCTTATCCCTATCTGGTCGACCTGCTCAGACAGCTGACCGAATTGCCGCAGTTCCGACAGATTGAGGTGACGGCACAGAGCCGCGCCGACGGCTACAAGACCACCGACAACAACCCCTATAAGGCTCACCCAAAGGACGGCCCAGCCACATTCTCAAAATACGACGGAAAAGGCCCGCTGGTGGTCAAGGTGTTCAGCTTCAGCTATCGCAAAGGCATACCCGAAGACGAGAGCGGCAACGGCGGCGGCTACGTGTTCGACTGCCGCAGCACCCACAACCCCGGGCGCTACGAGCCCTACAAGAAACTGACAGGACTCGACGAGCCCGTCATCCGATTCCTCGAGGACGACGGCGAAATCATCACCTTCCTCGACAGCATCTACAAGCTCGCCGATGCCCACGTAGCCCGCTACCTGCAGCGCGGCTTCACCTCCCTCATGTTCTGCTTCGGCTGCACCGGCGGTCAGCACCGTTCCGTCTATAGCGCCCAACATTTGGCCGAACATATCCATCAGAAGTTCGGCGTTGAGGTACATATTTGTCACCGAGAACAGAACATTACGCAAATATTAGGCAATAACAAATAATTTTCGTAACTTTGCAGCGCAATGTAGGGACGAGCGCCTTGTTTGCCTCTACAACAAGCTGTTTATCCGAAAGTAACATTGAAGGCATGAAGCAAGCCATGATTTTTGCCGCAGGGCTCGGAACAAGGCTCAAGCCGCTGACCGACAGCATGCCAAAGGCTTTAGTGCCTGTTGCAGGCGAACCTCTCTTGTGGCATGTACTGATGAAGCTCAAGCAGAACGGATTTGAGCGCATCGTCATCAACGTTCATCATTTTGCTCAACAGATTGTCGACTATCTACAGGCTAATCAGAACTTCGGCCTCGACATCCGTATCAGCGACGAGACGAACGAACTGCTCGAAACGGGGGGCGGCATCAAGCATGCACTTCCGCTCTTCGATTCTGATTCTCCCATCCTCATTCACAATGTCGACATTCTGAGCAACGCTCCCCTCAACGACCTTTATGAACGGCTATTGCAGCCAACCGTCCCCGATGCACTACTGCTTGTCAGTCAACGGAAGACGAAACGCTATCTGCTCTTCGATGACAGTCTGCGCATGCAGGGATGGACAAACGTTGAGACCGGCGAGATCAAGGGACTGGATCCTTCACTCGCTCCCCTTCGTTCTTCATTAAGGAAATTAGCCTTCAGCGGCATCCATGTCCTCTCCCCACGCTTATTCCCACTCTTTGCCGACATGCCCAATCGTTTCGGCATTATAGATTTTTATCTAAAGTTCTGCCAACAATATGCCTTCATGGGCATGGAACAAGACGACCTGCGGTTGATGGACGTGGGAAAACTGGACACACTCGAAGAGGCTGAGGGCTTTCTGAAAACAATGTTTCCCCACAAGAACACGTAAGTCTTATTAAAGATAGCTTTAAGAAATATTCCTATAAATAAACTATGCAACAGAAGATTATCATTCTTGACTTCGGTTCGCAGACCACGCAGCTCATTGGCCGACGGGTGCGCGAACTGGACACCTTCTGCGAGATTCTGCCTTACAACAAGTTTCCAAAGGATGATCCCAGCGTGATTGGTGTCATTCTGAGCGGTTCGCCCTATTCGGTACACGACCCAGAGGCTTTCAAAGTTGACCTCAGCCAATTCATCGGTCGTTTGCCTGTACTGGGCATCTGCTACGGTGCTCAGTTCATTTCGCACACGCTTGGCGGACGAGTTGAGAAAGCGGACTCTCGCGAGTATGGACGCGCTCATCTGGAAACGGTCGACACACAAGACCAGCTGTTCAAGGGGTTCGAAAAGGGATCGCAGGTTTGGATGAGCCACGGCGACACCATCACGGCCATTCCCGATGATTTCAAAGTCATTGGCTCTACTGCCGATGTGGTCAACGCTGCTTTCGCCAGCACCAAGCAACCTGTATGGGCCGTACAGTTCCATCCAGAGGTGTTCCACACCGTTCAAGGCACACAGCTGCTGAAGAACTTTGTTGTAGACATCTGCGGTAGCAAACAGGAATGGAGTGCTGCCTCGTTCGTTGACACAACTGTAGCTGAACTGAAACTACAGCTGGGCAATGACCGTGTCATCCTCGGCCTCTCCGGTGGTGTCGACTCCAGCGTAGCTGCTGTATTGCTCAATCGTGCCATTGGCGACCGCCTCACTTGTATCTTCGTCGACCACGGCATGCTCCGCAAAGACGAGTTTACACAGGTCATGAACGACTACAAGGTATTGGGACTGAACGTGATTGGCGTAGATGCTTCAGAGAAGTTCTTTGGCGATCTGGCAGGCATAACCGATCCTGAACAGAAACGTAAAATCATAGGACGTGATTTCGTTGAAGTGTTCAATGCTGAAGCGAAAAAAATCACAGATGCCAAATGGCTTGCACAAGGCACGATTTATCCCGATCGCATTGAGTCACTCAACATCACTGGCAAAGTCATCAAGAGCCACCACAACGTGGGTGGACTGCCCAAAGAGATGCATCTGCAACTGTGCGAGCCACTGAAATGGCTGTTCAAAGACGAGGTGCGTCGTGTAGGCCGCCAACTGGGTATGCCTGAGCAACTCATCACTCGTCATCCATTCCCCGGTCCAGGATTGGCTGTACGCATTCTGGGCGACATCACTCCTGAGAAGGTTCACATCTTGCAAGAGGCCGACGACATCTATATCCGTGGACTACGTGAATATAAAGTGAAGCTCTCTGGCGAGGAAGCCCGCAAGGTATTGGCCGCCGGTGTGCCTGCCGACATGCAAGACGGCACAATCGAAGTGTCGCTCTACGATCAAATATGGCAAGCTGGCGCTATTCTCCTTTCTACTGTACGTTCGGTTGGTGTGATGGGCGACGAGCGCACCTACGAGCATCCCGTTGCTCTGCGTGCAGTAACCTCTACCGATGCCATGACTGCCGACTGGGCTCATCTGCCCTACGACTTCATGGCCAAAGTATCTAACGAGATTATCAACAAAGTCCGTGGTGTCAATCGCGTCTGCTACGACATCTCCTCAAAGCCACCTGCAACAATCGAGTGGGAGTAGGAATCAACCAAATCAGCCGAAAGGACAGACTTTCGGCTGATTTTTAAATAAGAATAGTTCTTAGGGAAAAGTTCCGTTGTGTATTGTTTGTTGAATTTACGAGATGAAGTTTTCACCTTTTATCACAGAAAAACTTAGCGAGAAGTCGGGCAACGAACTTCGTTTGTCACGCGACTGCGAATTGCTGGTCCTTGACATTGAGTCGGCAACAGGCGAGCACATCGGAGTCAACACCATGAAGCGGTTGCTGGGCTTCATAGCCGATGAGCGCATGCCACGCACCTCGACCCTCGATGTCATTGCCCACTATCTTGGCTACGAAAATTGGGATGCCCTGCGGCTCGTCGACGAGAACAGCAGCAACTCGTCTTTCGACGACCGCGACGAATACTTGGCCTGCTACTTGGAGCCGGGCCAGCAGCTGGTGATTTACTATCCGCCCAACCGCAGCTTGACCATCAAGCATCTGGATGGCAATCGCTTTCAGGTGATGGAGAGTGAAAACAGCAAACTCATCGCGGGCGACCTGCTCACGCTGACTCATATCGTTCGTGGTTATCCCTTGCTTGTTGCCGAGGTAATCAGAGACGGGCAGAACCTTGGTGCCTTTACGGCAGGCAAGGCGCAAGGCATAGACTTTGATTTGCTTTGACGTATGGTGGACAGTACTTCGTCGTTTTCCGAGGAACAGTCTGTTTTTCCTGATGCCGAACTGCTGGCGGTAGGTGGTGCCACTTGTCAGTGTTACCGTGTGAAGCTACATGGCAAGCTGCACTTTCTGAAACGGCTGAAACCCGAACTGCGCACCCATCCGCAATATGTGGCAGCCCTGCTAAAGGAGTTTGAGACAGGCTATTCGCTCGACCACACAAATCTGGTTCGTTATATATCGAAGACCGACGACGGCATCCTGATGGACTATGTCGACGGCGAAACACTCAACCAGTTTGCCGAGCATCATCCCGACTACTTCAAGAGCCGCAAGAATGCCGACCGTTTTCTTCGTCAGCTGCTCAGCGTTGTCGGCTATCTGCACAGCCATCAGATAGTCCACCTCGACCTGAAGCCTGCCAACATACTTATTACCCGCGTCGACAACGATGTCAAACTGGTCGATTTAGGCTATTGCTATGCCGACTGCTACACTGACACCACGGGCCGCACCGACAAATATGCCGCCCCGGAACAGCTCGACGGGTCGGCAAAGGTCGATGCCCGCACCGACATCTATGCCATTGGCCGCATCTTGCAGACACTGCCCTGCGCCCACTATTATAATAAGGTGATACGGCGGTGTACGGCAAAACTCTCTACCGACCGCTATCAGAACGTGGATGAGGTGGAGCAAGCATTATCCCCAAAATATAGCTATTATTGGTTGTGGCTGTTGCTCATTCCCCTTGCAACTTCATTACTATTTCTGCTTCCTCATTCTGCAGACAATGGAGAACAAGCCGAACTGGAGAACGACACAGCGATAGTAACAAAAGATAGTGCAATTGTTGTTCCATCTCATGAAGTTTCTAAAGATAGCACTCGTGAAGCCCCCAAGCCATCAACAAACTCACCCGTCTCTTCGCCCTCTCTTGCAGAAGAAACACCTCTCCCACAGGAAGATACTCTCGCCTTACGTCGCGAACTTCAAGCCATAGCACAGCCTATATTTGACAAGATGCTGGCCACCTATCTCGATAGTTCTTACAAAACGATTGGCTTTTCTCGATACGAAGAGCTTAGTAACAACTTTCGCACTGCTATTATGAAGCACTACCATCCGTTGTGGGAGCGTTATCGGCAAAAGAACACCATATCGGGACGCACATTCTATTGGGAATGTTCAGAGACATGGCTTTACTACGTCAACAACCTGTACTACCAAATGGAGCGGAACGACGGAAATACAGAATATAACGGAAAGCAATATCAATATTACGATAGCCAGAAGAAAGACTATGGTAAGTAGTAGCCAGCCAAATGGACGAAATGGATGATTGTTTTCTGAAGGAAAGAGTTTAACTTTGCGCCTGTTAATTGTATTGTTAAACATTTAAATTTAGAAAAACAAAATGAAAAAGAACTATTCTGTATTTGTCATGATGGCTATGCTATTGATGACATGTATGAGTTTCGTCGCATGCGGTGGTAATGACGAAGAAGAAACGATCTCTCCTGGAGGCGTTAGCGATGTCATTAACATCAATGGCACTGACTATCGCATGAGTAGAGAGGTTACTTGGGAAGGCGAATGGAAAAATGGCAAAGGCACTTTCTACGTACCTGTTCTTGACCGTGTTGGCAATGCTGATGACGTGTTGCTCTATCAGTTTAAATTCAAGAGTAGTGCTCAGCCGAAAGTTGGTGATGAGTTTTCAAAGATGGCATTAACGCTGGTTCCACTCGACAACAATGGATATAACTATATGTTGGATGGCGAACTGCCATATATTAGCGGAACTGCCAAGGTCGTCAGTATAGACAACTCGAAGAACCATACCATCACCATAGCCTTCGACCATCTGACAATGGGGAACAGCAAAGCCACTTACGCATTCAACGGCACAACCTGGCTTGAATATAACTTTGCCCGTTAAATAATAGGAAAAGTCGCTCACAAATTTGCG
>CACXXD010000004.1:41116-42772 GCA_902771445.1 uncultured Prevotellaceae bacterium | reverse complement strand
TTGAATCTGGTTTAGAGACCGAAGAAGAGAGGCAGAGCCTGTGCAGCTGCAACGAGGAAGATGCAAGCACCGACAACCATCATAATCTTCTTCTTGAAATCTTGTCAATTCTTCGTAAGTAGCTGATATACAATACTATTTTAAGACTGAAATATGCGCAAGAAACAAACTGGAAACAAAAATTTCAGAAACTCTAAAATGGAAACATCTGCTTAACAAATCTTAACGAGGAAAACAACGGCAATTTTCCGATTTTGACATTTGGAGATTGCTCTGAAAAAGTAGTGAAATGTTATCAGGTGGAAATCATCTGTGCTAGCTCTTTTGCTGATGACGATGGAGTATAGTTATTGAAAAGTGAGTGCTTTATTTGGCATGGCATTTAAGCCAATTTCCCGAGAAATAATACTGAAGTTAGCAACTTTCTTTTGATATTAGTCGTTAATTTCATGGAATTTTGATACCTTTGCACCAAATTATAATAAATTGCAATAGTATGGCTAATCTCAATCGGATTAAACTCGTTTTGGTTGAAAAGAACAAAACTGGTATGCTTGGAAGCAAGGTATTTCCCATACTCTTCTGTTGAAGAGTTATATTATCTTTGTTGCCATAGAGGATTGCATGGTGTAACACCAGAATTTCTTGATTGCTACATGGAAAAAGTATGTATTGCTTAAATAATTATTACAAAATAATCCCAGGAATAGTCATTTAACTTTATGTGTGACCAAATTGCTATTTTGAATATCGACAACGGAATCCTACTCGAATGTCCCGACGACAGATGTAAAACTGTTAATATACCGAATGGTGTATTAGGAATTTCCGACAGAGCATTCCTTGGATGTGACAAATTAGAAAGCGTCGACATTCCGTTTTCCGTGACTTCGATAGGAACTAATTGCTTCGATAGATGCCGAAGGTTAAAGTCTGTCGTTATTCCACCTAAAATAAAGATAATTAGTTCTTATTCTTTTAGTGAATGTGAAGAATTAACAAAAGTAGTAATTTTAGGTAGTAACCTTGAAATCATAGAGAAAGGAGCTTTTTGTGGATGCGAAAACCTTGTGCAAATAAACATTCCTCACTCGGTACGCTACATCGATAAAATGGCTTTCTGTGAATGCAGAAATTTGCAAAGTATAGAAATTCCACCTTGTATGACAAAGGTTTCAGAAAGTTGTTTTTATGGATGTAAAAATCTTAGATATGCTGATTTGAGGAATATAATCGACATAGAGCAAAGGGCGTTTGAATGCTGTGAGTCCTTGGAGGAAATAATTTTGCCTGATTGTTTTGGTATTGAATCATTTGCCTTTGATGCATGCAAATCATTGAAAAAAATACACATGCTATGTAAGGACCCTCATTACAGTATCAGTTATTCGGGGCGTAATTTTTTTGATGATAGTATTTTTGACCAATGCACATTGTTTGTCCTCCCTGGAACTCGAAGTGACTATGCTAATGATAAGTATTTTGGTAAATTCAAGAACATTGAAATTGAAGACAACCTTGAACTTTTGAATAATAAGCCGGAATAGTATCTCTGTATCATCTTATCAAGATTGACAACGAAACGAATAAACCCACTGATTTTCAGCATCAATGCCGATTGTCAGTGGGTTAATTGTTCCCAAAATGAGACCCACA
>CACXXD010000004.1:0-41054 GCA_902771445.1 uncultured Prevotellaceae bacterium | reverse complement strand
ATGAACAATGAGAATCCCAATACGAAGAAGAACCAAAAGAAATACTGGGCATAATGTCCCAGATAACAGCCATCATATTCCTTGTATCGTTTCTGAACCCTCCTGCGTTCTTGCTAAGGCAAGCGGCAGAGCCGAGCGAGGAGGGGTTAGGGGAGGTCTGAACAGACAAAAAAATCAAGAAGAATACTTGATGTTTCGGGGATGATGCTTGAGCACGGCCTCGCGCAGCGACTGATTGGAGAGGTGAGTATAGATTTCGGTGGTACCCACATGCTCGTGGCCCAGCAAAGTCTGTATGACACGCAGGTCGGCGCCGCCCTCAAGCAGTGCAGTGGCAAAGGAGTGGCGCAGCGTGTGGGGCGAGATGGTCTTCTCGATGCCCGCTTCTTCGGCCTGTCGCTTCAGCATGATGAGAATCATGGTGCGGGTGAGATGGGCACCCCGACGGTTCAGGAACAGATAGTCCTCTTCGCCCGGCTTGATGTCGAGCGAGTCGCGCCACGGCTTGTAGTTCTCAATCTCCTGTAGGGCGATGTTCGAGACAGGCACGAGCCGTTCTTTCGACCCCTTGCCCAAGACACGCAGAAAATGCTCGTCACTATAGATTTGCGACATCTTCAGGTTGACCAGTTCAGAGACGCGCAGTCCGCAGCTGAAGAGCACCTCGATGATGGCTCGGTTGCGATGGCCTTCGGGCTTCGACAGGTCGATGGAGTCCTTCAGTCGGTCCACCTCGGCAGGCGTGAGAAACTCTGGCAGATGTTCGCCCAGCACAGGCGACTCCAGCAGTTCGGTGGGGTCTTGCTGCAAGTAGCCGTCGAGCACCAGGAAACGGTAGAACGTTCGCACTCCGCTCAGTATGCGGCATTGCGAGCGCGGTCCGATGCCTATGTCGTGCAGTCCGGCGGCAAACTGCTGCAAGTCTTCGAGCCTAACGTCAAGCACGTGAGTGCCACTGCCCTCCAGGAAGCTCAGCAGTTTCTCCACGTCACGCCGATAAGCATCGAGCGTGTTGGGCGACAGTCCGCGTTGCAGTTTAAGGTATCTCAGAAACTGCTGTTCTATATTATTTTTAGTACTTTTTTTGCTATCTCCCATTATTTTTTGTAATTTTGTCGGCAAATATACTGAAAAAACCTGAAAAATGAAAATATTAATTTTAAATGGTCCCAATCTGAATCTGTTAGGGCAGCGCGAGCCGGGCATCTACGGCAGCCATTCGTTTGAAAGCTATCTGGCATCATTGCGCGAGCGTTATCCCGAGATTGAGATTGAGTACTTTCAGAGCAACATAGAGGGTGAACTGATCGACAAGCTACAGCAGGCCGGGTTCCTGAGCGAGCCAGTGTGCGACGGCATCGTGCTGAATGCCGGAGCCTACACCCACACGAGCATAGCCCTGCAGGACTGCATCCGTTCGCTGAAGTCGCCAGTCATCGAGGTTCACATCTCCAACGTCCACAAGCGCGAGGAGTTCCGTCATCACAGCTACCTGTCGTGCGCCTGCAAGGGTGTCATCTGCGGGTTCGGACTGGATAGCTATCGGCTGGCAGTGGAGGCGATTATAAATTGAAAATTGAAAATTATGATTAGTTTTGAGGTCGATAAGCAAAAAAACAAATCAAACTTTACTTGAGTTTTGCATTGATGACTGATAAACTTAGAAACAATACAGACAGAGTAATTGAGTAATTATGAATAATAGCAATGATACCGCAAAAAGCAAAGCAAACGATTGCCTGGAAGAAACAAACGGAAAAGGTAATCATAATTCTCAATTCTCAACTCTCAATTCTCAATTGGATAGCTATATCGAAGCGCACATCGACCCGGAGCCTGACTACCTCTACCGTCTGTACCGGGCTACGAACATTCACATGCTGCACGGACGCATGGCCAGCGGACACTTGCAGGGCCGACTGCTGAAGATGCTCGTGCAGATGATCAGACCGCACAACATACTCGAGGTGGGTACCTTCAGCGGCTACTCGGCCATCTGCATGGCCGAAGGACTGGAAACGGGCGGCAGGGTATATACCTTCGAGATCAACGACGAGCAGGAAGACTTCACACGACCGTGGATTGAAGGGTCGCCCGTGGCCGACAAGATTGAGTTCATCATTGGCGATGCCATCACCGAGGCACCGCGACTGGGCATCACGTTCGACATGGCCTTCATCGACGGCAACAAGCGCACCTACGTCGAGACCTACGAGATGGTCATGTCGGTGCTGCGACAGGGGGGCTTCATCCTGGCCGACAACACCTTGTGGGACGGACACGTGACCGATGCTGCCTACAGCCACGACAAGCAGACGCAGGGCATCGTGAGCTTCAACGACTACGTGATGGCCGACCAGCGTGTGGAGCGGGTCATACTGCCACTGCGCGACGGGCTCACACTCATCAGAAAGAAATGCTAAATCCTATGATAAAACCTACCAGACAACTATTCCTAAAACTGGTTGCCATCATTTTTGTTGCCGCTTGGGCAACATCGTGCGAGAAGTGCGCCACGCTCTTCTCGCTGAGCACCGTGAACAACACTACCGAAAGTTTCTATTCGCAAGACTTCTACGACTGCCAGGAGGCATTGCGCCGAAGCGACATCAAGGAGGCACGGAAGATTCTGGAACAGGTGAAAGCCGACCAGAAGGACAGCGCCGACTACTACCGCTACATGGTGCTGGCCTCCAAGTACTACTACACCACCATGAACACCGACTCGTTCATGTACTGCCACAAGCAGATTCGCAACTACCTGGACAGTCGCACAGGCCTTTCGACCGACTATGACGAGCGGCTGAGGCTGGAGAGCGAGTTGCAGCGGGGTGTCTACGAAATCAAGATGGTGGGGCGCATCGACTCGGCGCTTACTTACTTCAAGCAAGCTCTCGAACAGGTAGACCGTTTCCCGCAGCTGGGTGCCTACCGACTGGTCATCCTGACCAACATTGCCGATGCCTACAAGCAGATGGGCCAGTACGACCAGTGCATCAACTACTTCCAGCAGGCTATGGAGCTGGCCGACTCGACGGGCGCACACATCAGTTCACTCATCACGATCAACATGGGCATTGCCTCGGCCTATGCCGCTATGGGCGGATTCCACGAGAGTGCCAAGTGGTGGGCCGAAGCTGCCAAGCTGAAGCCGAAGATGGAGCGCGGCGAGCTGTTCCTGTATCTGAACAACCGTGGCAACGACTACTATCTGCAGGGCAACTACGAAGAGAGCCTGAAGTGCTTCCTGGAACTCGACTCCATGATTGCCGACGACCCCTCCATGCACTGGGAGCGCATGTACGAGTGGGCCAACCTGAGCGATGTCTACATCAAGCTGGGCAAGCCGGAGCTGGCCGTGCCACTGATAGAGCAGACGCAGGTCTTCTTTGCTGAGCAACAGCAGTTCATCCCCCTCTTCTACATCTTCACGCAACGCATCGAGCTGGCCGTACAAAGCGGACAGATGGACGAGGCGCTGCGACTGATCAACGAGAACCCCATGCCCGACAGGATGATTCCCGAACAGAAGCAACTGCGCCGCAAGGTGCTCATGCAGTACTACGAGAAGACGGGACAGTGGCAGCGCTATGCGCAGACCTTGCACGACTATACCGCCCTGCACGACAGCATGGCCAACGACAACATGAGGATGCGCGTGTCGCAGATGCTGTTGCAATACACGCACGAGAAGGAAATCAGTCAGAAACAGCACGAGCTGGAGGAGAAAGAGAACTCGTTCCGTTGGGCCGTGGCCTTGCTCATCGCCTTGGCCATCATTTCCGTGCTGCTCATCATCATCTTCGTGCTGAAGCACCGTCAGCAGAAGCTGCGCGAGGCAGAGATACGCGGCAGCATAGCCAGTCTGCGCATGGAGGGTGTGCGCAACCGCATCACACCCCACTTCATCTACAATGCCCTCGCGTCGGAGATGCTGGCGCAGATGGAGGGCAAGAAGGTCGACCTGGAGCCGCTGGTGCAGCTGTTGCACCGTGGCATTGAGCTGACCGACATCGACCAGTCGTCGCTGAGCGAGGAGCTGGAGTTCATTCAGTTCTACTGCAAGATAGAGAGCCGTTCGGTGGGCGACGACTTCGAGTATGAGGTGCGGCTGTCCGACGACATCGATGCCGAAAGGGTGATGCTGCCGTCCATGTCGGTGCAGATTTTGGTGGAGAATGCCATCAAGCATGGTCTGAAGGCCAGGAAGCCGCAGGCCGACAAGCCGAGGAAGGTGACGGTCACGGCAAGAAAGCAGGGCGATGCCACGCTTATCGAGGTGATTGACAACGGTGTGGGGCTGCCCAACGGGCGCAAGCGGCGCGAGCGCACCGGGCTGCGTGTCATGCAGCAGACCATCTATCTGCTCAACGAGAAGCATCAGCAGTCGGCCTCCTACCATCATGGCGACACGCTCATGGACTACTGCATGGACAACTACACCCATGCCGACGGCCAGACAGGCTGCCGCGCCTGTCTCCTCCTGCCCGACCACTTCGACTATACATTGAGATGAGAAATATAACCCCCAAAAAAAGACAATGGAAAATAAGAGATTAGTGAAGGTCTATATCGTTGACGATGATGTCAATGCAGCCAAGTTGCTGATAATGCAGCTGAAGAACTATTCGGTGGAGATCGTGGGACAGGCACAGGATGCCACCGAAGAGACAAAAAACGAGATTGTGGAACAGGAGCCCGACATGGTCTTTCTGGACGTAGAGATGCCGTCGATGTCGGGACTGAGCTTCTGGAGCACCATACAGCCTGCGGTGAAGCCCAACACGAAGGTGGTGTTCTACACCGGCTACGACAAGTACATGCTGGAGGCTCTGCGCCGACAGGCCTTCGACTTCCTGCTGAAGCCCGCCAGTCAGCCAGAGCTGGCGCAGGTCATGATGCGCTACTACGAGAACAAGCTGAGCAACATTCAGGCGGCTCTGCCACAGACCGACGACTACCAGCCCAGCGTGATGGTGGTCAATGCCCTGAACGAGCACACCGTGCTGCGCTTCGACGACATCGCCTTCTTCCGTTTCGACAGCGTGCGCCGCATCTGGGAGGTCATCACCATCAACAACACCACCCACCAGCTGCGCCATCGCACCACTGCCGACACCATCATGGCCTACTCCAAGAAGTTCGTGCAGATTCACAAGGCCTACATCGTCAACGTCCATCAGATCAGTAAGGTGCTCGACAACCAGTGCCTGCTGCGTCCGCCCCTCGACGACATCAAGGAGCTGCGCATCAGCAAGAACTACCGCCACGATTTCATGGCTGCTTTCTATAGTATGTAAGGGAATCTGTTTTTCAGCCACAAAGAAAACGGCTTGAGATTGATGCTGAATCATGGTGGGTTTAAAGTCAAATCATGCTGAGTTTTGGCTTTAATCATGCTGAGATTTGACTTTAATCTCAGCATGATTTGGCTTTAAACTCAGCATGATCTGACTTTAAACCCAGCATGATTTGGCTTCGATTGCAAATCATGCCGGGACGAAGGGATTATTTGAAGGGCAAATACCAGTTTCTCTCGTCGAGCAGAGAGACGGTGGGATTCTTGTAGCGCAGCTTGCGCTCCAGCCACTCACTGCCGAAGTTGCTGTTGTAGGTGCCAGCCTGGTTCTTGTGACGGGCAATGCGGGTGAGGTCGCCAAAGCGCGTACCCTCGAAGGCCAGTTCGAGCGCCATCTCGTCGCAGATGATGTCCTCCATAGCATTGATGGTGTCGTTGAACGTGCCAGTGATCACGATGTTGTTTTCAGCCTCCAGCTGTCTGAACTTGGCGGTGACCACCGAGTCCATCTGATAGGGCGAGAAGGTGCCTTGCGTGTAGTTGGTGCCGCGGGCATGAATGCCGCTGTTCTCGTCGAACATAGCCTTGTTCTCGTTGGATAGGAAAGGCACGGTGGTCTTCAGGAAGCTGAGTGTTCCTTCGCGGAAGTAGTCGTAGCTCTGCGTGGTCTCGTCCTTGATGCCGTCCTTCAGGATGGCGAAGGCAGCATCGGGATAGCCCATGCGGTTGATGGCCTCGGCCAGACGCAGGTAGATCGTGGCGTTGCGGTAGAGCGGAATGTTGGCCGTGGTGAACTTGATCATGACGCTGAAGGTGGAGTCTTCCTTCACAGCCTGCTGGAAACACGACGGACGGCGCAGGTCGCCAATGTTGAGCGTCTTGGCCATTGTGGTGCTGTTGCGTGGGCGATAGTACCACAGCTGACTGTTGGACAGGGCGGTATAGGACTGCGAGGCATCGATCTGGCGCTCCAGCAGATAGCGTGACGACGAGCTGGCATCGCCGCTGGTGGTGCTGTAGAAGTCGTAGCCGAAGATGCGTGGCAGGTCGGTGGTGACACCGCGCAGCTGGTTGGCTGCCAGTGGGATGTAGGTCACGATGTCACTAGTAGAGCCCACATAGAAGATGTAGCCCCAGGGAATCGCACTGTTGTAGTTGGAAATGACGTTGATGTCGGCAGGCAGACGTGTGGTGTTGTTGCTGAAGAGTCCGAAGGGACTGATGTAGGCCTGCGTGGCAATGAGTCGGTTGTTCTTGATGTACTTGAAGTAGTACTGGGCAGCCAGCTCATACTGGTTGGTCTCCAGATAGAGGTCGGCCAGCACCACGTCGATGGGCAGCATGGCCTTGCGCGACTGAATCTTCTTTTCCTCGGGGTTCTCGCTGCTGCTGCTGTTCAGCACGCCAGCCGAAATCTCGCCGTAGGTAGGCACGGGTGTGCCGCTGTAGCGGATGAGCTCAGGTGCGAGTGCGTCGCAGATGCCACGCAGGTCCTTCGTCTCAAACGTGGCGTTGGCATCGCCGATGCTGGTGAGCGGTGTGGTGTAGAAAGGCACGCTGCCGTAGGTCTTGCACAGCTGCATGTAGGCCCAGGCGCGAACGGCCAGAGCCTCGGCATACTCGGGTATGGCCACCTTGCGGCTGCCCGTGAGCAGGGTGGTGTCGCGGTGGGCTATGTAGTAGTTGCAGTTGTTGATGATGCGGTAGTAAAGATAGGCCGAATCATACTTGCAAGTGGCATCGGCAGAGAAGTCGGCCAGCCGCTTCAGGTCGGTCTCGGTGTAGCTGTTGGTGGCCACGAGGTCGCCCCTCATCTCGTTGACCAGCACATACTGGTCGCCCACCTGCTGCAGTCCCTTGAGGATGCCGAGCGTATAGAACATGGAGTCGGTCTTCTCGTCGAGCGCGGGGTCGAAGACCTGACGGTCGGAGTCGGTCTCGAAGAAGTCGGAACAGGAAATGAAGAATGGCGTATGAAGAATGAAGAATGCTGCGCAGAGCAACTTCATCATCATGTTCATACTTCTTTCCTTTATCTGTTTGTCAATTCTGTTCATTGTCGTATTGTTGTTAGGTACCATTTTTGTGGTAGCAAGTTCTTCGTTATTCATTCTTCACTCAACATTTTTTTACAGGTTAATCTTCAGTCCCAGTGTGAAGGCGCGTCCCAGTGCGATGTTGCCCGGATCGATGCCCTGATAGAGCACTCCGTTGTTGGCAGAGCTCTCGGGGTCGTTGCCCAGATACTTGGTCAGGGTGAAGAGGTTGTTGCCCTCGGCCCATACCGACAGGCCTTGCAGCCAGTCGAGGCTGACAGGCACCTTGTAGGTGAGGCGGACGGTCTTCAGTCGCAGGTAGCTGCCGTCTTCGATCCAGCGGTCGCTGAAGCGCGAGTTGCCCATTGGGTCGCCATAGCTGATGCGCGGCACGCTGGTCTGCTGCTGTTCGGTGCGCCAGCGGTTGGTCATGGCCGTGGTCTGGTTGTAGAAGTTGGAGCCGCCCTCGAGCACGCTGCGCTGGTAGTTGAACACGTCGTTGCCGAGCGAGTAGTTGAATCCGATGTAGAGGTTGAAGTTCTGCAGGTTGACGTTGGCAAAGATGTTGCCGTAGATGTCGGGGTTAGGATTGCCGATGATGGTCTTGTCGGCCTCGCTGATGACACCGTCGCCATTGATGTCGTCGAAGAAGACGTCGCCGGCCTTGAACTCCTGGTGAGCGCCCGTGTTGTCGACCATGTAGAGATAGCCGTTCTTGCCGGCAGCTCTGGCGTCGGCATCGGTGGCAAAGACGCCCTTGGTGCGGTAGCCGTAGAACATGCCGAGGGGCTGGCCTACGATGGTGGCGATGTTGTTGTCGCCATAGAGGCTCGATGTGTAGCCCTGTGCGGTCTTGGCACCGTCCAGATAGATGGTGGTGTTGTCGGGCAGCGACTTCACCTTGTTCTTATAGTGGCCCACCGACGCGCCCAGCTCGATGGTCACGTTCTTGGCCACGAGCGGCTTGCCCGTGACGGTCAGCTCGAAGCCGCGGTTGTCGAGCGAGCCGCCGTTGCTCCAGTAGTTGTTGATACCGGCAATGGGGTTGTCGAAGTGCTTCAGCGTGAGTAGGTTCGACGTGTGGTTCATGAAGTAGTTGAAGTCGATGCCCACACGGTTGGCAAAGAGATAGGTCTTCAGACCGAGGTTCACCTTGCGCGTCTGCTCCCAGGTGATTTCCTCGTTGCCGATGTTGTTCAGCTGGGCAGCGGTCGACTTGTACAGATACTTGCTGATGCCGAACGACGTGCGGGCGGCATAGTTGTTGATGTCGTCGTTGCCGCTGAGGTCCCATCCGGCGCGAATCTGCATATAGTTCCAGGCATTGGTCTTGGGGAACCAGCTCTCGTTGCTCATGACCCATCCGAGCTGCACGCTTGGGAAGATGCCCCACTTCACGCCGGCAATCTTCACGCCGCTGGCCTGCTTGCCGAAGCGGCTGTTGCCCTCCATAGCCAGTGTGACCTGGGCGAAGTAGCGGTTGCGGTAGTTGTAGTCGGCATTGACATACCACGTGAGCGAGCGCCACTGGTCGTTGACACCCGTGGCCTCTATGAAGTCCATGTTCTTCGAGATGTTGGGCGTCTTGTCGTTACCGGCGCTGGAGTACTGTCCCTGCGGCTCGTTGTCGTCGTAGGAGAACGAGTTGAAGCGCAGTCCGGCATAGACGCTGATGAAGTTGGCGGCCATCTGCTTCTTCCACTCCATGCGGGTGTCGCTGCTGATGATGGTCTCCTTCGAGAACATGGACATGGCCTTGTTCTGCACGCGGCCCAGACCCTCGATGAGGAAGGTGGGCATGCCGCCCAGCGGGCGATAGTAGCGCTGCGAGATGCGGTCGAGGGTGTAGCTGAACGTCTCGGTGATGAAGAAGTTGCGGCCCAGATCCACACGCGGAGCGATGACGGCATTGAAGTGGGTCAGCTCCACGCGGTTCTTGTTGATGGCCTTGCCGTTCTCAAGCAGTGCCGTGGGGTTGCCTAATGACAGGTCGCCGTCGAGAACGGTCAGGTAGTCGTCGGCATCGGCCAGCGTGGACGACAGCTGGCGCGTCACGTTGTTGTAGGTGTAGGGATTGAGAAACGGCGACTTGATGAGTGCAAGGAACGTGGGCGAGGACACCACACCCTGGGTGAAGTCGGCAGGCGCACCGTTGTCGAACACGTCGCGGTTGATTTTGCTGTACGACATGTCGAAGCGGGTGGTGAGTCGCTTGGCAATGTTGATGTCGGTGTTGAAGCGCACGTTCAGACGGTTGAAGCCATTCTCCTTGGCTGTCGACTTGCCGTCGGTGTAGCCCAGCGACAGGTTGTACATGCCGATGTTGTCGCCGCCCTGCACGTTGATGTTGTAGTTCTGCGTGAGTGCCGTGCGGTAGACCTCCTTCTTCCAGTCGGTCTCGTTGTGATAGGTGGCATAGTAGAACTTCGACGGGTCGTCGATGAGGAACTTGAACGTGTTGGGGTCGGTGTAGTTCTGAATGTCGGGGTAGGTGCCCAGCATCTCGGAGGCATAGACGCGATACTGGCTGGCATCCATCATCGACGGTGTGCGGGGCTTGAGCGTGACGCCCACGCCGACGTTGGCATCGATGCGGGTGGCCATTGAGTGACCGCGCTTGGTCTCGATGAGGATGACACCGTTGCCGCCCTTGGCGCCATAGAGTGCCGTGGCGTTCTTCATGATGGTGACGTTCTCGATGTCCTCGGGGTTGATGTTGAGCATCAGGTTGTTGTAGTCGCCATAGTGCAAGGCGGTGCGGGTCTGCTGCATGTCCTGCACAATGCCGTCGACCACGATGAGCGGCTGGGCATTGGCATTGAGCGAGTTGAGGCCTCGGATGAACATGGCTGCACCGTAGCCGGGACCGCCCGAACGGGTGATGGCACGCACGTCGGCCCCCATCAGTCCCTCAATGTCGGTCTCGATGGTCTGCGACGTGGTGTTGGTTATCTTCTGCGTGGCCTGTGCGGTGATGTTGGTGCCGTCGGTGTACATGGTCTGGAACTTGTCGGGCATCATCTCGATGCGCAGCACCTGGCCCTCAGCACCGACAGCCACTTGCTGGCTGAGATACTGGGGAGCGTGAACGTAGAGCGCAGTGGCAAAGGTTGGCACCTTGATGACGAACTCACCGTTCTCCTCGGTCATGGCCGTATAGTTGGCATTGTTGAGCGTCTTGACCAGGATACCGCTGAGGGGTGCCTTGGTGACGGCATCGATACACACGCCCTTGACCTCCATCATGGGGTAGGAAGGCATCTTCTTGGCGGGAGCTTTCTTCACTACCTTCGCCTCGTCGCCTTCGGTGGCATCGTCCTGAGCAAGAGCCGGCATGGCCGTTCCCATGGCGCCGAGCATGGCTAAACATAGAATATAGTGTCTGTTCATTTTTATTCTGATTTAAGAGTGTGACTTAATAGTTGTGCTTGTGATACTTGTAGCCGGGATGCGACTGCATGTACTCGTCGAGTGCCTTCGGGCGAAGAATGACGCAGTCTACGCGCAGCGTGCGGTCGAACTTGCCGCTGTTGGCGCTACTGAAACGGCTGCGCACGCGGATGTAGGGATAGTTCTCGCCCGTGCCGTAGTAGGCCAGGGGGAAGGTGTACGTGCCAAGGAAGAGCGTGTCGATGCGGGCCTCTTCGCTGGTGATGAAGGCGGTGGTGCCGTCGATGGGGTTCCTCAGTGTCTCCTCGTTCTTCAGTTTGCCCGTCTCGTCGCAGGTGCGCATGTAGATACCCATGCTGTTGGGCTTGTGCTCAGCCTGCGTGCTGACAATGTTGCCCGGTGCCATGACGAGATAGACATTATATTCGGTTGAGCGCACCTGAGGCAGATGGATGAACACGTCGGGATGGTCGTTGGGCGTGTTGGGGTGTGCCTCGAAGTAGGTGTTCTCCGAGATGTAGCCGGAGACGGCAGGATTCTGGTTGGACGAGGTGACCCTGACACTTCTCGACTCACCCACGTTGGCCGTCTTGTAGACGAAGTCCTCGGCTTCGACGGTGATTTCGGGGTTCCAGGCATTCCACTCCAGCATGTTCAGGTCGTCGGTCACCCAGAAAGCACCGTTGCTCTTGCTGACGCGCTTGGCGTTGGCAAAGAGGTTGCGGCAGTCGTCGCCGAAGATTCGGTCGTTGGTGGTGCTGACGAGCGAGTCGCAGGCGAGCGCCTGTCCCTCTTGCAGCGTGTTGAGCTTGGTGTTGTCGTAGATGTTGTTGTTGAACGTCAGGTTCTTCATGAGCATGTAGCTGCTGATGGAGTCGCTGAACTGGCTGGCATCCTTGAGGGTCACGATGATGGTGGTGTCGGTGCCGGCAGCCGTAGAGCGCATGTACCTGAACGTGGGCAGGTAGTTGTAGCACTTGCGGATTCGTTCTCTCAGCTTGCCCCACGACTCGTTGGTTGGCACAATCATGGTGTAGTTGCTGTCCTCGCGGTTGATGTAGGCCCTGAAGGTGCGCGTCAGGGTGTTGTCCTCATAGCGGATGGAGTCCAGATAGGTCTGCTCGCCGTCGACGATGGGGCCAGGCACGCTCTGCGTCTCGTCGAGCGTGCTGACGTCGTAGGCATGATAGTAGTTGCTGACCGAGTCGATGGCAAACTGCTCGTTGTTGAGCGACTCGTAGATGTTGGCCAGGAAGGGAATCTGGCTGCCCACGGTGTGGAGCGTGCCGTTGCTGCTGCCCACGTTGACCTGACCCACGGGAATGCCCTGGATGGTGTAGCCGTTGTTGCCCGTGAAGTGCATCATCTTCTCGTTGAGCATGTAGATTTTCTTGTCGAAGTTGCCCGTGGCGGGATAGTTGTTGCGGGCGATGTGGTTCTGCAGGAACTGCTTGACCAGACGGTCGTTGCTGGCGGCGTTCAGCTGGTCGTAGCCGAACGTGTTGTTGAGCGGCGCCCAGACGGTGTAGGTCTGCGAGGCGTCGAGGCGCTGGTCGTAGCCGGCCTTCTTCAGCAGTTCGGCAAACTGGCTGAGCTCGCCGTTGTTCTTGATGTTCTGCCACAGAGATGCCTGTTGCGAACCGGTGATGGCTGTGTTGGCATCGTAGTGGTCGTCCCAGTCGGAGCAGGCCGTGAGGGCCGAGAGGCCTAGCAAGGCAGCAATGGCAGTGCGGCATGCCTGGCGCGACTGGCGGTTATGTTTGTTCTTGAAACTAATCATATATATTTTCTTAAATATAAATTCTCAATATTCAATTCTCAATTTTCAATTCAGAATCTTCAATCTTCAATTTTCAATTTAGTACATGTCCTCCACGTAGGTGGTGCTGTTGTAGACGTTCTCAGGGCAGAACTCGATGTAGTCGAGGTGGAACTGCGCGTCGCTCTTGTTGATCACGGTCTTGAAGCGCAGCCAGTACTCGCCCTGCTCGAAGTTCTGCTTGGCAATGATGCGTCGCAGGTCCTCGCGGTTGTTGCGTGCCACGGTGCTGCCGCCCTTGCCCACGGTGTAGTAGAGCGGACCGCGCATGTAGCCCAGGTTGTGCATGTCGATGTCGGTCTGCACGCCCTGGTCGTCGGTCTTCGAGGCCAGACACCAGCCGGTCTGCGTGT
Organism: uncultured Prevotellaceae bacterium; assembly: GCA_902771445.1. Classification (GTDB taxonomy): domain Bacteria; phylum Bacteroidota; class Bacteroidia; order Bacteroidales; family Bacteroidaceae; genus Prevotella. The sequence continues at coordinate 28,157 of CACXXD010000004.1, read as the reverse complement.
CGGGTGTGCCGTCGCTGGCATCGGTAGGCACGTGGCGCATGTCAAGAGGAATGTCGAGTGCCTTCATCGAAACGAGCTCCGACGACGTACCCAGATAGAACTGAAGCATGCCTCGGTTGCCGTTGGCGGTGTAGCCCAGGCGCAGCTCGTAGGTGCCGTCGGGTACGGGCGGCAGGCGCAGGGCAAAGTCGTAGTTGCCCACGCAAAGGAACTCGTCGCCCTCGTAGTTCGACCATGCACCGTCGTCCTTGGCCAGGTAGCGCAGCATGGTGTCGTCGCCGTTGTAGACCATCAGGTTGCTGAAGTAGTTGCTCGGGAAGCGCACGCGGCTGTACTCGCCGCCGTCGACGTGGGCCTTGATCTCGGCCATCGTCATACCGCGGATGCTGTTGGACATCATCTCGCCCAGCAGTGAGGTGTCGTCGAAGCGCATGCGCTCGTTCAGCGCACCCTTGGGTACGTCTTCGTTATAGACGAGCATGTCGGTGAGCGGGTGGATGTAGCCGTTGATGGCCTGGATCTGTCCGTTCTGGCCTTCCAGCTCAATGCCCTCGAATCTCACCTGGTGCATGGCGGCGGTACCCAGCTCAGCCACACGGTCGGTGAGCGAGTTGTTCTCCACCCAGCGGTTCAGCATGCGCTTGCCGCTGTTGCGCGTCATCTTGATGAGGGTGTAGGGCAGCATGGTCTCGTAGTACTCGCAGAGGGTCACCTTGGCCGTTTGGTTCCAGTCGTAGACCAGACGGTCCCACGGCATCTTGTAGGCCACGAGGTGGTAGCGGATGAACATGTTGAGCACGTTCCACTGGTTCTCATAGTCGGCACCGGTGCTCACCTCTATCTTGTTGCGACGGGCATAGTCGTACCAGCCGCTGCCGTCCTTGGCACAGTCCTGATAGACCCGTGCGGCGTATTCGGCCATCGTGGGGATGTCGGTGATGCCGTGAGCGCGGAACACGTCGTCGGTCTCGGCAAAGATGGTGTAGCCCAGCTCGCACTTCTCCGGTACCCAGTACTGCGTCTCGTTGGTCACCTCCTTGATGCCGGTTCTCTCCAGCTCGGACAGCTCTTCGTCCAGCCCGGTGCGCTTGAGGGCCAGACTGAAGAGGGAAAACTTGTCCTTGTAGGTCTCCATCTCGCCGGCAACCATCAGGTTGGAGCGGGTGATGACGTGGTCGATCTCGTGGAGCACACCGTTCTCCAGCTCGTTGTCCATGCTGGTGATGATGGCCGAACGACTGATGATCACGTTGCCCGACTGCGTGTCGGTGGCGGTGTTGATGTCGCGGCCCAGCAGTGTCTTGATGGTCATGCCGTTGCCCATGTAGACACCCATGACCTTGGAGTTGAGCAGATGGAACAGGGCAATGTCGTTGCAGAGCGAGTCGGTGAGTCCGTCGAGTCCGCGGGCAATCATGCCGTTGTGCTCCTTGTTGTCGTCGTAGAGACTGTCAATGTAGTGGGCGATGGCTTCGTTGTTGGGGGCGAAGCAGGTGTAGGTGCCGTAGGCCGACAGAATCTTGTCGTAGCCGATGCGCTTCAGAATCTGGTTGAAGCTGCTGAAGCGGTCGCTGCGGTTGGTCAGATAGTCTTCGATGGTCTCGCCCGTGAAGGTGTAGAGGTTCGACTCGTCGATGTCTTCCTTACACGAGGAGAGCAGGGTGGGCGCAACTGTGGCCGCTATCATCGTGCAGCACACTGTGGCCTTTCTCAGTATATTTTTGATGCTCTTGGTATTCATAATCCTAAATTTTCAATATTCAGTCTTCGATCAATCTTAATCTTCAATCTTCAATTTTCAATTTTTCGAAGTCGTTCTCTCTTGATACCACACGGGGTTCTGCTTCAGCAGATTGTTCACTTTTATCTCGCTCTCCTGGATGGGCCAGTAGAGATAGGGCTCGCTCTTCATCTTGATAGCGATGGCATCGCCCTGTCCACCTTCGGTCGACTTGCGTGCGATGAAGGTCATCATGGGCTGATAGAGAGCGGGCCATGCGCCGGTATCGGCCAGACGCTGGTTGATGTTGACACCCGACATGTGGCGATAGCAGAAGCGCATGAGGTCGAACCAGCGCTTGCCCTCGAAGCAAAGCTCGCGTTCGCGCTCGGCCAGGATGAGCAGTTCGAGGCTCGACTTGCTGGTGAACTTGTCGAAGTTGAGCGAGTCCTTTGAGTTCTCAAGCATGGAGCGCTCATTGACGGCCTGCACCAGTTCGTAGGCACTCTTCTGGGCATCGCGGTCGGTACTGTCGGCCAGCTCGAGCAGGGCCTCGGCCTTCATCAGCATGATGTCGGTGAGGCGATAGACAATCCAGTTCTGACGGAATTCCTCGAACGAGCGAGAGTTGGTCTTGGTTACGCCTTCGGTCGACGTAGTAGCGATCGTCATTCCTGTGGCATCGACCATCTTTCGTATCTGCAGCTGGTCGGCTTCATCGCTGTTGGCACCGTAGACCACATTCCAGAAGCGGTAGTCGTCCTTGGTGGCAAACACCTTCTGTCCAGCCAGTGTGTTGGCATTCTCGGCAGGCACGTTGAAGATGGGCGAGGCCTGCACGATGCCGGTCTGCTTGTGGTCGTCTTTGTCGCCCGACTGGTAGTAGTAGTTCTCAAGCGTGGTGTTGGAGTTGTTCTTGCCGTTGAACTGCCACTCCAGGATGCTTTCGCGTGAGTTGCCCGATATGAAGATGGCCGTCTGGGCCAGCTGCGCTATGTACAGATGATACAGGTCGGTCTCGGCCACCGACACATTGTTGATGTTGTTCTGCTTGTAGTACTCATCCTTGGCTTTGATGATGCGGTCGGTGTAGTTCACAACCTGCTGATAGTCGGCACTGCTGTGGGTCATGGAAGCACGCCACAGGTAGATGTCGGCTGTGATGGCATTGACGGCATCGCGGGTGATGTAGCCCCAGTTGCGCCAGTCGTTCAGACCGTAGCCGCCCGACTTCATGATGTACTGGCTGGCCTCGTCCAGGTCGTCGAGGCACTTCTGCAGCACTTCGCCCGGGGTGCTCTGTGCAACGGGCTGAATCTGACTGTCGTCCTCGTAGGACTCGCTGACGTAAGGCACATCGCGGAAGGCGCGAACCAGATAGAAGTAGCAGAGCGAGCGCAGAGCCAGCATCTGGGCGCGAACCACGTTGTAGTCGCCCTGAGTGAACTCCGGGTCTTCGGCCATCACCTCAGGTGCATGACGCAGTACGATGTTGCAGTTGTTGATGACCTTATAGAAATCGGCCCACGAGCAATAGCCCATCGTAGGCAACAGGTTGACGGCACTCACGTTGTCGAGGTCGGTGCTGCTGTAGTCGCTGGTCTTCACCAGTTCGTCGGAGCGGTAGGCACCCCACATGATGGCTCTCTCCTGAATGCCGCCGCTGAGCATGCTGTGATAGGCTCCGTCGACCATCTGTTCGACGTCTGACTTGGTCTTCCAGAAGTCGGTACCCACAATCTTGTCGGTGGGGTAGATGGTCAGAAAGTCGTTGCAGGAAGTGAGCCCTGCTGTTGCTGCGGCGACACCGCAGCACACGAAACCAGCCTTTAGAAATTGTCTTATGCTATTTGTGATCATAATCTTCAATTTTCAATTTTCAATTTTCAATTTCTTAGAATCCCACCTGAACGTTCAGGGTGACCGATTTGCTTCGAGGTGTCTGCGAGTTGTCGTAGGCAATGCCCCACGAGCCGGGCGACTTCTCAGGATCGGTGCCGCTGTACTTGCTCCAGCAGAACAGGTTCTGTCCTGAGAGGCTGATGTTGAGGCGGCGCAGACCGAGGGGCTTGAGCATCTTGGCCTTGAAGTTGTAGCTGAGCTGGATGTAGCTCATGCGAACGAAAGAGGCATCCTCGACGTAGCGGTCGCTGCCCAGCCAGTTGTAGCCGGTGTCGAACATGGCACGTGGAATCATCGTCACGTCGCCGTTCTTGCGCCAGCGCCAGTTCACGGCTGAGCTCTGGTTGTAGGCATCGTACATCTTTTCGAGCGACATCTTGGCCGAGTTCACAATCTTCACGCCCTCGCGGTAGTTGAAGTTGGTCTTCAGCGACCAGTCGTCATACTGGAAGGTGAAGCCGAAGCCGCCGTTGAAGCGGGGGTTCGAGTTGCCCAGATAGACAATGTCGAGTGAGTTGATCTGTCCGTCGTGGTTCACGTCTTCATAGATGGCGTCGCCACCCTGGAACTTATAGGTAGAGTTGCCGTCCTTGAAGTTATAGGTCTGACGGATGGGGTTGCCCTTGGTGTCCATCATCACCTTGCCGTCGGCATCGAGTGCGATAGGAGCGGTCTTGCCACTGGCCAGGAACTCGTTGTTGATGTAGTTGCGGAGCTGCTCGCCCGTCCAGCCGTTGCTGGTCTTCAGGTTGGTCAGGTATTCGTAGGTGTACTGGTAGACGCCCTTGTAGCGCAGACCGTAGATAGAGCCGAGCGGGTTGCCGGTCTGGATGCGGTTGAGGAACTGTCCGCGCTTGCTGCTGTCCCACTCAGAGTTGATGCTCTCCAGCACGCTCTCGTCCATCTGCACAATCTCGTTGAAGTTCTGCGAGATGTTGAAGTTGGCACTCATCGAGAACTTGCCGAACTTCAGAAACTTGTTGGCCTGGATATTCAGCTCCCAGCCCCTGTTGGTCATCTCGCCCACGTTGGCCCATGCCAGTGAGCTGAAGCCTGAGGTAGAGGGAATGCGCACACCCGACATGAGCAGGTCCTTGGTGCGCTTGAAGTAGTAGTTGAAGTCGCCGGTGATGCGGTCGTTCAGGAAGCCGAAGTTGCCACCAATATTATATTGCGTGGTGCGCTCCCATTTCAGGTTGTTCAGCTGCAGGCCCTCCAGATAAGTAACGCTGTGCGTGTTGGAGATGTCGCCATAGACGCCGGCGGTGTTATACTTGGCATACTGCAAATACTGCGAACCGGGCTGACGGCCCACGATACCCCATGAGGGGCGGAAGGCCAGCATGCTGAGCCATGAGCTGGCCCACTTCATGAAGGGTTCCTCGTTGATGTTCCAGCGGGCCGACACACCGGGGAACCATCCCCACTTTTGGGTGTCACCGAACTTGGTGGTACCGTCGGCACGCATCGAGAGGTCGATGGAGTAGCGCGACTTGTAAGAGAAGTGGCCCGTGTAGGTCATTGACATGGAGCGCCACTGTCCGTTGCCTGTGCTCATGTCTTCCATATAGGTGTCTACTGTGGGCGAGGTAGCGCCGTTGGGCGAGTTCTTGTTCACCACAGTCTGGTTGTTGTCATTGCCCGACGTCATCTCCCAGCGGCCCAGCATCGTGACATAGAAGTCTTCGTTCTTGAAGTGCGGGGTGAAGGTGAGCGTGTGACGGGTGGTGAAGGCCAGCGAGTTGTAGTCGTACATCTGCGAGCGGTTGTAGTTGCTGTTCTCCCAGCCGTTGGTCTCCAGTGAGCCGGGCCAGTACTTCGGTTCGCTCTTCGAGAAGATGTCGATGTAGACCAGACCGGTGTACTTCAGTCGGGTGTGGCTGTCGTCTTTGCCCAGGAGGTCGTAGTCCAGACGGAACTCAGGCGAGATACGATAGGTCTTCTCCTTGCGCCATGCCAGATTGGCGATGGCCACGGGGTTGCCCAGTGAACGGATGCCGCTCAACTGTTTCGACGAGGTGCCGGCAATGCTCGAACCGATGGTGTTGTTCTCGCCCGAAGGCAGCATGATGTAGTATTCGTCGGTGTTGTTGCCGAAGGCATCCTGACGGAAGACACTCATGTTGGGAGCCACTTGCTGAGCACGTCCCAGGATGTTGTCGTCGTAGTTGCGGTTGTTGGCCGTATAGGTGAGCGGGAAGGTGGTGCGGAACGTGATACGGTCGCTGACGAAGTAGTCGAGGGCGAGCTTCGTGGTGAAACGGTCCAGTGTCTGCTTGATGATGGTACCGTTCTGATGGTCGTAGCCAGCCGAAACGCGGAAGTTGGCCTTGTCGCCACCACCGGTGATGGTCACGTAGTGATACTGGCTCCATGCGGTCTGCTGCACTTCCTTCACCCAGTCGGTGTTGTTGTTCCAGTTCTCAAACTCGGCCCATGAACGGTCGTAGTTGATTTCGTTGATGTTGGTCGTTGCCATCGCACTCTGTGCGGGGTTGTAGTACATCTCCTTCAGCATCATGGTGTAGTCGTCACCGTTCAGCAGGTTGTAGCCCTTGGGCTGCCAGCTGGCCTGCACGCGGACGGAGTAGTCGACGCGAGCCTTGCCGCGAGCACCGCGCTTAGTGCGGATTGAGATGACGCCATTGGCACCACGCGAACCCCAGATGGCGGTAGCGGCGGCATCCTTCAGCACCTGGATGTCCTCGATGTCGCTCGGGTTTACAGAGAGCAGTGAGGCGTAGGTCTCTTCGTTGGCGTTCTGGAAGTCGAAGTTCTCGTCGGGGTTGTCGAAGATGTTGTCATCGACCACGATGAGAGGTTCCGACGAACCGTTGATAGAGGTGACACCACGCAGGCGCATCGAAGTACCGGCACCCAGGTTACCCGAGTTGGCCACGATGTCCAGACCGGCAATCTGACCCTGCAGGGCCTCGTCGGCTGACGTGAAGGCCAGACCTTCCACCTCGCTCATGTTGAATGTCTGTGCGGCCACTGACACCTCCTTCTCGGGAATGGCCAGACCGCCGTTGTTGAACTTGCGCTTGGCCACGACCTGCACTTCCTTCAGCGTGGTCTGGTCCTCCATCTTGATGTTGAACCTTGTACGGTCGCCGATGGGCAGTGTGATGGTCTTATAGCCTACGTAGGACACTCTCAGCTTGTTCTTCTTGTTCTTGATGGTCATCGCGAAGTTACCGTTGAAGTCGGTCTGTGTGTAGGACACGTTACGGTTGTTGCCGTCGATCTCTACCACGTTACACATCATGACGGGTCCCATCGCATCGTTGACGGTACCCGAGATGCGCACCTCCTGGGCCTGAGCAACCAACGGGAAGAACAAAACATTAAAAAATGAAAATATTAAAATGCTTAGTAGTCTCATAGTTCTTTACTCTTTAATTTCTTAATGTTCATATTCCCTGTCGTACTGTTTATACAGATTGGCCTCATACTGCTTGCGGAAGGCTTTCAGTCGTGATGCGGCATTCTTGCCTGCCCATGCGTAGTCGTAGCGACCGTTGTCGCCACCAGGTCTCACGACGTGGGTGTTCAGCGGGGTGCTGATCTGGTGGACCACAGCGAACGATGAAGTAAGAATGGTGTGGTTAGTCTTGTTGAGCACGTAGTCACGCGTCAGCTGATTGCAGAGCGTCTTGTTGATGTCGATGCTCTGTCCGTTGGCATCTCTGACGGTGATCATGTCGTTGCTGCCGGTGATGTTCAGCTTCTGACGGATACCGAGCGAGTCGGAGCATGCAGTGGGATAGTCGCCTTGGTCGACCACCTTGTCGGCAAAGACTGAGTTGTCCTGGAAGTGATAGCGCACGAAGTTGTTGATCTCGTAGATCATGGCCAGTGCCTTGTCGCGGGCTGCCTGCACCTCAGCCGAGATGCTGCCTGCGCTCTTCTCCTCTTCCATGCGTGCATGATACTCATCATAGATCTGCTTCACGTCGTTCCAAGTGGGCAGACCCAGGGCGTAGGCCTTGCGCATGGCATCGTCGTCGGGCGCATACACCGTATAGTTATAGGAACTGAAGTAGTTGACGTTATAGGTCAGACCGCCTTTCGACACGAAGGTCTGATAGGCCTCGTAGCGTTTCTTGTTGGTCACGTTGTTGATGTCGACGAGCTTGTCGCTGGCAAAGGCCATGAGCTTCTCGGCGGTGAAGTCCTCTTCTTCCTCAGGCACGTCGAAGTGCCAGCTGCACAGGTTCTTGAACTCGTTGAGCTGCGAGTTGTTCTCGATGACGTTCAGCACCGACTGCTGCGGAGCCTGAATCACATGGTCGATTTCATACGAGATACCGTTCTGCTGTGTCAGCGTCTGCAAGATGTTCGATGTGGTTGTCTCGCCATTGATCACGACGTCGCCTGCCTTCACGTTCGAGCCGTTGAAGATGATGCCTGCGCCGTGCTTGGTCTTATAGTATTTGCGACCGCCGTCGCCCATCTTCTCGCCTGAGTTCAGCACCACGGTGTGGTAGTTCAGGATGTCGGTGAACTGCGTGCGGAAGTCGACTGTCGACACGGTCTTGATAGAGTCGCCGATGGTGCCAGTGGCCTTGTCGTAGTGCCATGCCGAGCAGAACACGTAGGGAGCGCGGTTCTGATAGTAGAAGCGCAGTGCGCGAGGCTCAGCATCGTCGAGATAGGTGGGGTCTACATAGAACTTGCCGAAGGCCTCGTCGTTAGGAATGAAGAAGCCGTAGTTGGCACTCATGGCCAGTAGGTAGGCATAGAAGTTCAGACCAAGTCCCAGCGGTGTGCGGTTCTTGCCGTCGTTGACAGCCTCGTTCATGATGCGCATGCTCTTGTTGAGCGTGACGGGAGCCGATACGGCGATGAGCGAAGGCGGTGCAAACATCTTGTTCAGCATGTAGGCCACACCGTTGTTGGCAATCTTCACGTCGTAGGTGCCGTTGTCGTTCTTGTTGATCACGTCGAGCGACAGGCCCATAGGGTCGTTGGCCTCGTCGGTCACGTGGCCGAACTTCGAAGGCACTGTGCCGAGGAACGAGCGCTGCATCAGGTTGCTGATGAGCTGGTTGACGTTCTGCAAGGGGATGGAGTCGATGTTCTCCTCCAGGTTCTCCAGCGTGTTGGGCTTCTTGCCGAAGGTCTTGATGAGGAACTCGCCCTCGCCGCCGGGCAGGAAGTACTTCTGCAGAGCCTCGTCGGTAGGCACGAACATGGCAGCAATATCGGTGCTCACGTTGCCGTTGCTGAACGTGTTCCATCCCGGGTCGAAGGGCAGAATCTCCGGCACATCGAGACTGTTGGGGTCTCTCTTCAGTTCAGCGCCTTGTGAGTAGCTGCTGAAGTAGCGCATCTCGAAGACCGTGTCAATCTGTTCGATGTTGTTCAGCTGAGCATAGTCGTTATAGTTCTTGGTCACCTGCTGTGCGTTGCTGGTGTTGAACGGTGCGCAGAAGCGATCGAGCATGCGGCTCCACAGCTTGCTGTTGCTGCCGTTGCGAATCACCTCGGCCAGGTTGCCCGGTGGCACCAGCACGTCCTGCATCTGGTGGATATAGCCGTTCTTGCAGGTCACGTCGGGGTTGATGATCTTGTTGCGGAAGATATAGGCCGAATGCTCGCTGGCATTGTATTTCGAGCCGGTGAGCACCTCGAAGTCGCTGTTGTCGCCACGCGTCGTAATGCTATTGGCGGTCATCTGCTCCTCAGTGAAGTGAATCATCATCTGCGTAGTGGCGTCCGACACGATGTGTATGCCACCGTTGTAGTACTTCTGCCAGTACTGGTTGTTCACGGGCATGTCGGCCTTCGACCAGTTGCTGATGGTGTTGATGGTGTTGATGGCCGTGTAGTGGCGCATGGCCTGTCCGCGAAGCACTGCCGTGGTACCATCCGAGATGTTCGACAGCATCTCGATGAGCAGGGCATTGTCGAGCATCGAAGAGTAGAGCAGTTTTTTCTTCATGTCGGGTGTCAGGTCTTCATACTTGCTGACGCCCCATGAGTTGTCTTTGAAGAAACGCTCAAAGGCTTCGTCGTTGGCGGGGAAGATGGTCTTCGAACCCGTTTTTCCCAGTGTCTCAGCCTCGCCCAGATCTTCAATCAGACGGACATAGTTGTTGAAAGTTCCCGTTAGCGTAGCATTTCCGGAACTCTCCAGCGATGCAGGGTCTTTCAGTGCCTCATAGATGCTACTGCCCAGCCATGAGGGGTAGTTGCCCTCATCGTCCAGGTCGTAGTCGTCCTTACATGCATTGAATCCTCCACAAATCATGGCCAGACCAAGTCCCATAAAGGTCTTTCTGACCAAATCAAGATAGCGGTTATACATACATTAAATTGAAAGTTAGTTATTTTTTGTTTTATGTTTTGTCGGTAGTTGTCTTTATATCTTGAGAAGCCTTCGCCTTTTCGCGTGCGCGTAATATATATTAAGGTGGGCTTTCGTTGTTTTCGATTTAGGTGGGCTGCCGTGAGGCTGCCAGGTGTAGATTGCGAGTTTGGCGTTGATAATAGTGAGAGTAGTTTAAGATAGTGATTTTTATCAGAGAAGCCCTGTGCATTCTCCTGAAGAGAAGCACAGGGCCGTGAGAGAGTCAAAGCTTATTTCACGAAGACCTTGGTAGCCTTGCCGTTGCGGATGATGATGTTCATGCCGCGCTGCAGCTTGTTGGCCTTCACGCCAGTGAGCGTGTAGATGCCTTCGGTAGCAGCAGCCTGAGCCTTGGTAGCTTCGATGCCAGAGGCGATCGGGCCGTTCCAGCCAGTGTTGTCGCCCTTGCTGACGAGTGTCAGTGTCCAGCCGCCCACAGAGTACCAGTCGCCGCCGAATACCTTCTCGGTCTTGCTGGCCTCAGTGCCGGCCATCGTACCGATGAAGAGTTCGTGGTTGGTCACAACGATGTTCTCGATCTCCTGATGCTTCCAGCCGCGGCCAGAACCGTTGTTGGCATTGTAGATAGCGTTCCAGTAAGCGTAGGTAGGATCTTCCTCCGACAGACCTTCATTCACGATCTTCTGCTCAGCCTCGTCCCACATCGGGCCGTGGTTGTCGCTTGCAATCTCCTCGTTGTAGTAGCTCAGAGGAATCTCGACGAAGGTGGTGTCGGCCACGCCTGCGAAGATGTAGGCACCCTCGGCAGGAGTACGAGTGTAGGCACCCACAGTGTAAGTACCGTTGGGCAGGTCCTTCACCAGCTGCGAACCCTTGAAGCCGATCAGACCCGTGTGTGTGGTCTCGCCAGTCTCCTCGTCGGTCACGTTGGTTGAGTGGTAAGAGTCAATGTAGCGAGTGTTCGAGCCGTCGAACCACTGGCCCTGAGTACTGTTCTTGTCGCCGTTGCCGCGCTCGAAGGTCCAGCCGTCCTCAGCCTCCAGGTTCGGGTTGATGATGAAGGCAGTGTAGTCGTTAGCGTTCTCATCCTCCCAGATGTTCTGCTTCTTCACCACGTTCATGAGCTCCTTCAGTGCGTTCACGCACTCGTTCACGAATGCGGTCTCCTTCATCTCAGCCAGCAGGGCGGTCTTCTGTGCGTTCATGGCAGCAACCAGTGCGTTCTTGCCAGTCTCCTTGGCAGCAGCAGCCACCTGAGCAGCCTCCTGATATACGGGAACATAGGTGTTCACATAGTCCTTGGTGTGGTTCACGATGCTGTCGATCTTGTTGTAAGTACCCTCGGCACCGTTGATCCAGTTGATGGCATAGTCGTAGGCGAACTGAGCAATCTCCTTAGCTTCGCCGTAGCCTTCCTCGCCCTCAGCAGCCAGTTTGTCGGCGATGGTGGGCAGGGTCTTGCCCTCCTGGAAGTACTCCACATACTTGGCCTCGCTCTTCTGAGCCTCGGTCAGAGCCAGTGTCAGTGCGCTGATGGCCTCCAGCTTGGCCTCCTTGTCGGCAGCAGCGTTGTACTTGGCGATAGAGTCGCTGAGAGCCTGCTTGTCGAGAGCGAAGTGCATGGTGCTTACAAACTCGTTGGCCTCGGTCAGCTTAGCGGTGTAAGAGTTGGCAATGGCAGCCTCGATGTCGGCGTCAGAAGCCTTGCCCAGGAAGTTCAGTTTGAAGTTGGTAGCGAGGAACCATCCGGCCGATCCGCTGCCAGTGCCAGTACCCTCGGCACCGATGGTCAGCTTGCCGTCGACCACAAGCACCTTGTCGGTAGCCGACATGCTCACGGTCTCCCACATGTTCTCGTCCCATCCCTCGATTGACAGTGTTGTGCTGGCAATCTTCTTCTCCGATGTGCTCTGAGCGTATGTGTGCTGGTCGGTCAGACAGCCACTCTGAGTGATCAGGTCGGCAGAAACGGTATAGTAGCCATTGGGCAGGTTCTCCAGGGTCTGGCCCACGGCGATGGTGCCAGTGATGCCGCTGCCCCATGCGTTCCAGCAGCTGCGTCCGCGCTGCCAGTTCAGGCGCTGGTCGCCACCAGTGTAGGTACCAGTCACGGTCCATCCCTCGTTGGTCAGGTCGTCGTTGGTGCTACCTTCTGTGTAGGTGTCGGCTTTGGGGAATATCCACTCACCGTCTACGAGTGTAGGCTCGGCAATGGTCTTGATGAACCAGGGGTTCTTCACGAAGATGCTGAAGTCGGCGGGGTTCTCCTCAGTGGCCGAATCCTGCTGTGACAGATAGTAAGCCTTGATGGCGGTGTTGGCCTCCTCGGTAGCAGCCAGGATGCTTGCCACGATGTCGCCCTCATAGCTCTGGTTCTGCTTGTAGTTCAGAATCTTGTTGTAGGCAGTCTCGAAGTCAGCCTTGCCGGGGAAGCTGGTGCTCTGCATCAGGTTGTCCATCTTGGCCAGCACTGCATTCACGTTCTCCATCTCCTCGATGGCCTTGCGGATGTCCTTCATGCGCTCCTCGGCAGCCTTTGCAGCAGCCTCAAGAGCATCGCCGCTCTCGTACAGGTAGTCCTCAAGGGTCTCCAGCGAGTAGTCGCCGATGTAGGCCGACAGACCGTAGAAGCCCTCAGAGGCAGCACGTCCGGCCAGCTCGTCGCACTCGTTGATGAACTCGTTGATGTCCGAACGAAGAATCTCGTCGGGATCGGCCTCGCCAATCTTGTAGAGCTTGATACCGTCGATGCAGAGGAATGGGTTGCTGCCAGAACCGCCGTCCGACTGGAAACCGAATTCCATGCTGAACTCAGCTGTCGGGGTGAACTCGATTTCGTGCAGTGTCCACTCAGTGTCGTTGAAACCTGTTTCATCCTTGAATTCGTCCTTGCGGCAGACCACTCTACTGAGGTTCTTGCCTTTGCTTGCACCGGGGTTGGTGTTGATGGCCCAGTACTCCAGGCGATAGACTGCGCAGGGCAGCTTTACTGTCTGCTTGTAGGTTGCAGCACCGCCCCATCCTGCACGTAGGTAGATGAATGCCTTGTTATCGTCGCCACTGTCGGCAGCAGGCTTCTGAGGCACAGAAAGGAAAGTTGTACCGTCGTCGGCGATGGGGATAGCCTTTGCACCGAGGTCATAGGGAACAGAGCCGAAGTATACCCATTCTGCGGCATCAGTGCCAATGGGGTAGTACGATTTGCCCGTGTAAGCTTTGTCACCGGGTGTCCAGCCCTTAATCTGGCCAAAGAAGCCGTTCCATGCAGGCTTAGCGCCGTCAGAGCGTGAGCCGCGGCCATAGGCATACACCGTACCGTCTTCAGCTTCATAGGCAAAACTGCGGTTTGAAAATTCCTTTGTCGTGCTGACGATGGGTTTGGTTGAGCCGTCGGCTTGCCACGTCAGGTCCTCGTCAAATCCCGCGTTCTGGATGTAGTGTGTCACATCCTCTTCTTGTGCAAACGATGTCGCAGACATCATCGCACCCATTGCGAAAAGTAAAAATTTTTTCATGTTAGTAATCATGTTAGTAAAAAAGTTAGGTTTAAATGAATAAGAATATTCTCTGTTAGTAAATAAGGTTTAATTGCAATTTTTCCATGCAAAAATAAGAAAAATTTCTGAAAACGTGAGCACATTTAATTAAAAAATACATAAAACAGAATGAAAAAGAGCTTTTTACAAAGATTTAAGCGAAAAATTCATAACTTTGCATAGAGTGTTTTAGAATTATCGTAAGCAAGAGTGAGTAAAAAACAATCTATAATATGCTGACAAAGAAGACTTTCTTGATGCTCCTGGCCCTCGTTGTGCTGACGGCCAAGGCAGCCAACACCAAGACAACGGTGGGACAGGTGACCGCCAACATCACGCTGACCACCGACGTAGACTATATCGTGAACGGCGAGACTCCCTTTGCCGACGATGTGGTGGTCGACATTGCGAACACCGACCATGCCGTGCTCATCGTGGAGCGTGTCAAGCCCTCGAAGCTCATCGCCTCGCTGCTGGCCAAGCACGTGACCATCAACGGACAGGCGGCACGCAACGGCGTGAACTGTCAGGTGCGCCTCTATGGCACACGCGGCTCCATGATCCTGCCCTACGCTGGCACCTTCAAGCCCCTCACCGTCTACAGCGAACAGAACTTCGGCGGCGAGTCGTGCAGCGACTTCGGACTGGAGAACGACGGCGGCTACATGGTGACCCTCACCGACAAGAAACTGAACAACCGCATCCGCTCCTTCCGACTGAAGCGCGGCTACATGGTCACCTTCGCCACACAGAAGAGCGGCTACGGCTATCAGCGCTGTTTCATTGCCAACAGCGAAGACCTGGAGATGGCCTCGCTCCCGCAAATTCTCGACGAGAAGATCACCAGCTATCGCATCTTCAAGTGGAACACTGCCGGAAAGAAGGGACTGGCCAGCAGTACCAATGCCGACGCCTGCGATGCGCTGAACGTCATCAGCTGCTACGACTGGGGAGTGGGCCACGACATGAACCCCGACGTGGAGTGCGTGGCCAACCATCTGTATGAGGACTGGCCTTCGTCGGCGGCTTGCGGACAAGCCACGTGGACCTGTCACATGAAGACCAACAACGAGCCGCGCAATGGCAGCGACGACAAGCCGCAGTCGCTCGGCACCATACTGGCCAACTGGCAGAACCTGATGCGCACGGGCATGCGGCTCTGCTCGCCCTCGTCGTGGGACGGCAGCGACTATACCGACGGCTCGGGCTTCATCAAGCAGTTCCTCGACAGCATCGACGCACGCGGCTGGCGATGCGACCTCGTCGACCTGCACTGCTACTGGCTTATCGACAACTTCAACAACCTGGGCGCGATGCACAGCAAGTACAAGCGGCCACTCTGGATCTCGGAGTGGTTCTGGGGCTCGTCGTGGAACAAGAACGGAGCCTTCGAGAGCGGCAAGACCGACGGCGACATCGCGTGGGGCGTGGAGCAGATCTACAACAAACTGAACTCGTATGGCTACGTGGAGCGCTACTTCTACTGGAACAGCGAGTCGAAGGGCAAGCTCTATAACAACGGTTCGCTGACGCAGGCGGGCAAGAAATATGCCAGCATGCTGTCGGGCATGGGCTACAACAAGAGCTACGAGAAGGTGCCCGACACACCGCCCATGCGCGGCGGCTTCCGCGACTTCCGCGTCAAGGCGACTGGCGACGCGCAGGCTCGCATCACCTGGCACGACTTCGACGGTGAGTACAATCAGCTGATGGAGGTGCTCCGCAAACTGCCCGGAAAGCCCTGGCAGACATGGCAGACGGTGAAGCCCGAGGATGCTGAGGCCGACTATGCGCTGGTGGACAACGACTATGCGGACGGCACGCGCTACCGACTGCACATTCGCAGTTTCAGTGGGCGCGACTACTGGAGTTCGGAGGACATGGAGCCGGGCGAGGCCATCGAGACTGCCGGCGGCATGCGCTATGTGGGCGGCAACTTGGTAGCGAACGGCGACTTCCAGATGGGGCTCGACGGATGGACCGACGGCACAGGACAGCCGCTCGGTCAGCCGTGGTTCGAGGTGATGCCCAAGCAGCTCACCGACGGCTACTTCCTGCAGTGTCTGGCCAACACGGGGCAGACGGGGGTTGGTTCCATCAGGACGGCCTTCGACGTGGAGCCGAACCAGGACTACGTGATTCGCGTGGCCATGAAAAATGCTGGCGAGTATATCAAGGTGGACCTCCGGCAGAAGGGCAGCACCACCGACGAGAACAAGGCCACGCTGATTTCGGACGACTACTGGTCGACGAAGCAGGCGGTCTTCAACAGCGGCAACAACAACGAGGCCGTGCTGTCGTTCCGCTGGCTGGCCGGTACGGCTCAACTGGCCGACATTGAGCTGCGCAAGCTCTTCGTCAGCGAGAAGGAGGCACTGGCCAACGGCGAACTGTTGTCGGAAAGGCGCAACGAACAGCTGAAACCCTATATCGCCGCCCGCGAGCAGCTGCTGGTCGACTCGCTGCTGACGGTGGCCCGCGTGCTTGTCGGCATGAACTTCGAGGGGCGCGAGGCCTTGCAGGCTGCCATCGAAGCCGCCGACTGCGAGCAGCTGCAGAAGGCCCTCGAAGGCTATCTCGTCATGGAGGAGGCCCCGACGCAACCAAAGTCGCCCTCATTCGAGACTGCCGACGGCTGGCTGACCAAGGCAGGCACATTCACCGAAGGCGACCAGCGCACGGCCACACAGCAGGGCAAGACCTGCTGGAACGCATGGTGGAGCGGTCTTGCGGCCAGCGAAGCCGCCAGTCAGACGATGGAGATACGCCAGCGCATCGGTGGTCTGCCCGAGGGCCTCTATTCGCTGGAGTGCAAGGCCAGCACCCAGCACTACTGTCTGAGCGACCAGCATGGCTTCATCAGGGTCGAGAAATCAGAGAACTCTGAGAACTCCGAGTATTCCGATTACTCTGAGTACTCCGATCCCTCCGCCCCCCTCTCTCTCCCTCTCTCTGCCGAGACCCCATTCCTTCAGCGCGACTACCTCGACATTCCCGGCACCATCTCTGCCTGGCAGACCCTCACCACAACTCCCGTCTACGTCAGCGGAGCCGCCACCGACACGCTCGTCATCGGCTTCGCCTCGTCGAAGCAAGGAGCCACCGACTATGCCTGGCGACGCTATGGCAACGGCGACGTGAGCACCAACAAGGGCGACCAGCGCGAAGGGTGGTGGTGTGCCACAGACTTCCGTCTGCTCTATCATCCCGTCTATCGCTTCTCGCTTGTGCCAAACCAATGGGGAGCCGTCTGTCTGCCATACGCCTACCGCATCCCCGAAGGCATGAAGCTCTACCGCATCGCCGGACTGCTGAGCGACTATCAGCAACTGTGCTTGGAGGAGGTCAGCGAGACTGAGCCAGGCATGCCATATATCTATCAGTCAGCACATTCCGATGTCGTGTTCTTTGCTGCCGGCGAGGCCGCTCGCTCTGCCGGCAGGGGCGACAACAATCTGCGCGGCCATTTCATCAGTTACTCGCAGGCCCCCTTGGGCAGCTATCTGCTGAAGGACGGTGTGTGGTGTCGCATCAGCGAGCGCGAACCCATGACAAACTACTCGGCCATCATCACCAAGGTCGACGGCATGACCATCCTCGAAAGCTGGGATGGCACGACCATGCCCATCCTCGGTGCTGCCGACGAACTGCGTGAACTGGGCATCGGCATCGTCACGACCGCCCCGTCGTCTGCCCGCTATTTCGACCTGCAAGGCCGTCCTGTCGGCGAGCATCCTTCGCAGAAAGGCATCTATGTCAAGAGAAATGCCAAACGGTTTGTTAAATAAGACATAGTAAAAAATCATCTGGGGTGGTCTGAACAGACGAAAAGAGATTGTGCTGAGATTCAATACAAATCAAACTGGGTTTAAAGCCAAATCATGCTGAGTTTTAAGTCAAATCACAACGTGATTTAAGTCATATCTCAGTTTGATTTGGCTTTAAACCCAGTTTGATTTGTATTGTATCTCAACAAGCCGACATTTTGAGTGCTTTTTCGCCATTGTATGCTCTTTTTCATCGAAACATTTGGTAGTATCATAAAAAACAACTATATTTGCAAAAAATATTAAATATTCGTAAGAATCGAGAATTATGAGCATTTCACTCGACTCAGCTTTTCGTGGTAAAAAAGTACTTGTTACAGGACATACAGGCTTTAAAGGTTCATGGCTGTCAATTTGGTTGAAAGAATTGGGCGCCGAGGTCATTGGCATCGGCCTGGAACCAGCAACACCCTCAGACAACTTTGTTCTTTCCGGCATCGGACGTAAGATTGTGGCCGACATCAGGGCCGACATTCGTGACCGTCAGCGCATGCAGGACATCTTCAACGAGTATCAGCCAGAGGTCGTGTTCCACCTGGCCGCCCAGCCGCTGGTCAGGCTCAGCTATGAGATACCTGTGGAGACCTACGAGACCAACGTGATGGGTTCTATCCACATCATGGAGGCCATACGCCACACACCCAGCGTGAAGGCGGCGGTGATGATTACCACCGACAAGTGCTACGAGAACCGCGAACAGATATGGGGATACCGCGAGAACGAGCCGATGGGCGGCTACGACCCCTACTCGTCGTCGAAGGGTGCTGCCGAGATTGCCATCAGCTCGTGGCGACGCAGCTTCTTCAACCCTGCCGACTATGGCACAAAGCACCACGTGGCCATCGCCAGCGTGCGTGCCGGCAACGTGGTGGGTGGCGGCGACTGGGCCAAAGACCGCATCGTGCCCGACTGCATCAGAGCGCTGGAGGCCGGACAGCCGATAGAGATTCGCAGTCCGAAGGCCATCCGTCCGTGGCAGCACGTGCTCGAGCCGCTGAGCGGCTATCTGCTGCTGGCTGCCAAGATGCTGCAGGAGCCCACCAGATATTGCGAAGGCTGGAACTTCGGGCCGCGTGCCGAGAGCATCACACCCGTGTGGGACGTGGCCTCGAAAATAGTGGAATACTACGGAAAGGGCGAGCTGAAAGACGTGTCGGACCCCAACGCGCTGCATGAGGCCAACCTGCTGATGCTCGACATCTCGAAGGCCCGCATGCAACTGGGCTGGGAGCCTCGCACCGACATCGACCTGTGCTGCCAGCTGACCGCCGACTGGTACAAGCGCTACAAGACGGAGGACGTCTATGCGCTCTGCCAGGAACAGATTGGCAGATTCCAAGGCCTAAAATAAAGTCATTCAGTTTTACCAATGCCACATACATTCGTCGTCACAGGCGCCACAAGCTTCTTGGGAGCACGGCTGGCAGGCCAGTTGCTTGCCGAGGGAAACAAGGTCTATGCCGTTTGTCGCAACAACGGCAAAGCCGACACCGTGCTGGGCCGACACGAACGGCTGCTGGTGGTCACGGCCTCGCTCGACGACTATCCCACGCTGGCACCCGCCATTGGCCATGCCGATGTGTTCGTACACCTGGCATGGGAAGGCACCGGACACCAGGGGCGCAACGCGAACGACATACAGCAAGCCAACATACAGCATGCCGATGAGGCCATGCAACTGGCCCGCCAGCTGGGCTGCCAGTTGTTTGTCATGGCCGGCTCGCAGGCCGAATATGGCACACAACTGCAACGCATCGACGAACAGACGGCCTGTCAGCCCTTCTCCGAATACGGAAAGGCCAAGCTGGAGGTGTGCCGGAGGGGCTTCGCCTTTGCCGAACAGCAGGGCATGAAGTACATGCACCTGCGCATCTTCAGTCTCTACGGCGAGGGTGACCACGAGTGGACGCTAGTCATGAGCAGCATCAGCCGCATGCTGCGCAACGAGCCCATGCCGCTGTCGCCCTGCACCCAGCAGTGGAACTTCCTCTACGTGGGCGATGCCGTCAGACAGATTGACCTGCTCTGTCTGCATGCACTGGAACGGTCTGACTTCCAGCACGAAATATACAATATAGCATCCGACGACACGCGCCCCCTGCGCAGCTTTGTGGAAGACATCAAGCGACTGACACGCTCGGACAGTGAACTGCAGTTCGGGGCCATCACACCGCAGCAGACGGTATCGCTCAACCCCGACATGTCGAAGGTGAGAGATGCCATCCACTTCGTTTCGCAAGCGCCTTTTGATGACATTATTAGCAAGATTATCCATTCCCAGCAAGCAACATGATCAAAGTAAGCGACTTCATCTTCAAATATCTGGTTGAGCGCTATCATGTGCGCCACTGCTTCCTCGTCACGGGAGGCGGTGCCATGCACCTGAACGACTCTATCGGCCATACCGAAGGCCTCACCTATGTTTGCAACCACCATGAACAGGCATCGGCCATCTGCGGCGAAGGCTACTACCGCGCCTCGGGCCAGCTGGCCGTGACGTGCGTCACGACAGGCCCCGGCGGCACCAATGCCATCACCGGCGTACTGGGTCAGTGGCTCGACAGCATTCCCGGACTCTACATCTCCGGACAGGTGAAGCAGACCACCACCATTGCCGCCTGCCCCGAACTGCCCCTGCGGCAACTGGGCGACCAGGAGGCCGACATCAAGAGCATGGTGCGCTCCATCACCAAATACTGCGTCACCATCACCGACGTACATGACGTGAAATACGAAATGGACAAGGCCATCGCCATTGCCCTTTCGGGAAGGCCCGGGCCTGTGTGGATCGACGTACCCCTCGACATACAGGGTGCCTACGTGGAAGAGTCGGAGCTGCGCGAGTTCGACCCCACGGAGCTGGAAGACCCCTACGACCACCAGCTGATGGACGACCAGCTGGCACAACTGACGCAATGCCTGCAGAAGGCCAAGTCGCCTGTCATCTACGTGGGCAACGGTGTGCGACTGGCGCATCGCACCGAGGCATTCGTCCGACTGGCCGAACAGTGGGGCGTGCCTGTGGTGACGGCCATCAGCGGCAGCGACATCGTGTGGCACGACCATCCGCTGTTCTTCGGCAAGCCCGGCATCTGCGGCGACCGCATCGGCAACATCATGGTGCAGAACAGCGACCTGCTCATCATCATGGGTACACGCCTCTCCATTCGTCAGCTCAGCTATGCCTACGACCTCTTTGCACCGAAGGCCTACAAGGTGATGATCGATGCCGACGCAGCCGAGATGATGAAGCCCACGCTGAGCATTGACCTGAAGATTCACGCTCCGCTCGACGAGGCGATAGACAAGTTGACGGCCCTGACCGAAGGGCTGGTCATGCCCGGCTTTGCAAAGTGGAGAGAGTGGGGGCGCGACCTGGAGGCCAAGTTGCCCACCATCTTCGACGACAACCCCGACTGCGAGGGCTATACCAATTCCTATAGGTTTGCCGACGAGCTGTTCAAGCAATTAGACAACGGCGACGTGGTGGTGACAGGCAACGGAACGGCCTACACCTGCACCTATCAGACCATGAAGGTGAAGAAGGGCGTGCGCGTGTTTGCCAACCAGGGATGTGCCGCTATGGGCTACGGACTGCCAGCCTCGATTGGTGCCTGCGTGAGCAACGACAAGGGGCGCACCGTATGCGTGACGGGCGACGGCTCGATACAAATGAACCTGCAGGAGCTGCAGACACTCGTCACCTACCGACTGCCGCTGAAGCTCTTCGTCATCGAGAACGAGAGCTATCTGGCCATCAAGACCACTCAGAAGTCGTTCTTCAAAGGTCATTTCACGGGTTCCAACCCTGCCAGTGGCGTCGTCTGTCCCGATCTGTCGAAGATAGCGGCGGCCTACGGCATACCTTATCTCAGCATCAGCGAGAACGGCGAGGCACTGACCGAGGTCATCAGACAGACATTGGCCACCGAAGGCCCCGTCATCTGCGAGGTACACATGCACCCCGAACAGACCCTGTTCCCGAAGTCGGCCTCGTTCATGGACAAGGAGACGGGCCGCATGACATCGGCACCGCTCGACAAGATGGCACCTTTCGTCAGCGACGAACTGCAACAGCAGTGCAAATATGAGGCTTAGCGACAAACAACAACGGCGCAGAAATGAAGCTAATAGACAAATTCTATGAGTGCGTGAGCAACCAGTTCATTCGCTTTGTCTTGGTGGGCGGACTGAACACAGCCTTTGGCGTTGGTGTCTACTGTCTGGCCATCTTCGTCGGACTGCCTTACTTCATCGCAACGCTGCTGAGCAACGTCCTCGGGGTCATGTTCAACTTCATCACCACCGGGAACCTGGTGTTCAACAACAATGACCCTCGACTCATCTTCCGCTTCGTCACCGCCTACGTCATCATCTACTTTGTCAACACGGCAGTGGTGAAGCTCTTCATCCTGCAAGGACTCAACAGCTACTGGGCCGGCATACTGGCCACGCCGGTGGTTGCCGTCTGCTCTTACGGATTGCTGAAAACGTTCGTCTACCGAAAACAAAAAGAAACTAAATGAAGAAAATTAGCATCGTCACTCCCTGCTACAACGAGGAACCCAACGTCAGGGAACTCTACAGACAGGTGAAAGCACAGTTTGAACTGCTGAAAGACAGATATACCTACGAACATATTTTCATCGACAATGCCTCGACCGACCACACCGTGGCCGTGCTGAAGGAGATAGCTGCCGAGGACAAGAACGTGAAGATCATCGTCAATGCCATGAACTTCGGCCACATTCGCTCGCCTTTCTACGGACTTTGTCAGGCTTCGGGCGATGCCGCCATGCTCATGGTGGCCGACCTGCAAGACCCGCCCGAACTGATTCCGCAGTTCCTGCAGCAGTGGGAAGAGGGCCGACAGGTGGTCATTGGCGTGAAGAACAAGAGCGAGGAGAATCCCATCATGTACGGACTGCGCACATCGTTCTACAAGATGATCAAGGCCATCAGCGAGACACGACAGGTGGAGAACTTCACGGGCTTCGGGCTCTACGACAAGAGCTTCATCCATCTGTTGCGCTCCATCGACGATCCCTATCCTTACATGCGCGGTCTGGTGGCCGAATATGGCGGCGATCTGGGCGAGGTGTTCTACACACAGCCGAAGCGCCTGCACGGCAAGACCCACAACAACTTCTATACGCTCTACGACATGGCCATGCTGGGCTTTGTCAACCACTCGAAAGTGCCTCTCCGCATGGCCAGTTTCATTGGCTTTGCCTGTGGTGCCATGAGCTTTCTGGTGGCCATCATCTATTTTCTCTACAAGCTGTTCTACTGGGATTCGTTCCAGGTGGGACAGGCTCCGCTGGTCATCGGTCTGTTCTTCTTTGCCTCAGTGCAGCTGTTCTTCCTCGGCATCGTAGGCGAATATGTGGGCAGCATCCTGACGCAAGTGCGCCGTCGGCCACTGGTCATTGAGAAAGAAAGAGTGAACTTCTGAGAAAGTCATTTTTTGAAAAAATAAGGTGCGAGAACTTTTATTCCCGCACCTTATTCTCTATCACTAAGTAATGATTAAAAAATAACTTGGGACGATTTATCATCACTTATCTTTAGGAACCAGAATATCGTAATATTCATTTGTCCAGACGCGCCGATAGTGATTTCTCTCGATGAAATCCATGATGTTCTGGCTCATCTCCTTGCTTGAGAAGGAACCATCTGCCTTCAGGTTGTAGTAGTCGTACTTTGGCTCCGACCACTCATTGCTGCTATAGAAGTTCTGCAACACCAATATGGGCAGATGTTCGGTCCTGGCTTCGGCAGCCTTGAACTTGTCCACATACTGCTGACCGTAGAACACGCAGGGCCAGGAGATGCCGGCAAAAGGCTTGGTCTGCGTCAGATAGTAAATCAGCGGCGATGAGTCGTAGACCAACAGCGTATCGCCTTTGGCCACATGGTTGTTGAGTTCCTTCAGCAACGGATTGATGACCTTGGCTCTCGACTCCACGGTATAGATGCCCTTTGCCATCGGCGACTCTATCGTGTAGGTCTTATCCAGACGGTTGCCCGGGTCATAGTAGGGCTTGCGCTCAATCTTGACGAAGGTGGCAAGGACGAAGATGACCAAGCAGAAATAGAAAGGCAAGCGCATGTTTGGCACATCGAAGACGAAGTGGAACCGCTCTCTGTCGGGCATGTTCGTGGGAAATACCACGCAGTTGGCCGTCCATCTTTTCCCCACCGACTTACCTGTCAGGTCGTACAGTCCGGCCAGTCCGATGGGCAGTGAGAACCACGTACCCACCCACATGGTCTGATAGCCGCCGTCGCTGCCCAGGGGGATGACCAGCGAGAAGAGCATGGCACTCATGGCGATGCCCCTGTAGACATTGCCCTGTGTGAGGAAATAGCAGGAGCCAAACAGGCCGATGCCGTTCATCATGGCAAGCACGGTGTCGCCCAGCATGCTCGAACTCATATAGGTGTTGCGATAGACCAGCTGGAACGACACGAACAACAGGAGCAGGAAGACGAGCGGATGTCTGAACCGCTGGGTGAGCGAACAGATGACGATGGCAAGAATGAAGATGGTAAATGTCTGGATGGACAGCAAGAGATTGCTGATGTACTTCGACACGAGCGATGAAGAGGCATGCGTGCTGGTGCCATTGAGCGTGTCGCCGATAGAGGCAATCAGGTCGGTCACCAGCACATCGGCGCCGATATGCACCAGGAACGCCCATGTGGCCGTGAACGAGACCACGAATCCGAACAAAGTAGTGGTCACAAAAACGGTGCTCTTTCGCAACTGTCTGTCTCTTCGGCCCTTGAAGTCAAGGATATAGGGAACAATCAGGAATGACAGACACGTGATGTTCGGAATGCGGAAGAACACACAACCACCAAACAGAAGACCCGCTATGAACAGTTGCAGCTTATTGTCGTGCAGCGTGCCTTCAATCAGCGTGATCATGGCCACGCTGGTCATGAGAGCCGTCAGCGTGTTATAGCCGAAAGGCTTCGGGTCGCCCGATACGAAGATGGCCTGAATCAGCAAGCCCAGCAGCACCATCTTCGGGTTGAAATAGCGTCGCAGATAGAAATAGAGAATGAGTTGGGTGACAACCACCACCAGGATGCCCCACAGGCGCATGCCCAGTATGCCGCCTTCGGGGAAGACAGAGTTGAGCAGCGAGCCCAGATAGCAGGTCAAAGGATAGCCGCCTGCCCCTTGAGCATATTGAACATCGGTGCCAAACCATTGGTAGATGGACATCAGATAGCCTTCGTCGGTCAGGTCGAAGCCATGAATGGCACAATGCACCTGAAAGAAGATTGAGAAGCCTATTGTGATGATGGCCAGTAGCGTTTCGTTGACATATTTCATCCTTTGCGTTGTTAAGTTGTTAAGGTTCCCCTTTCTCATTTTTCTTGCCATTGGGACGGTAGCCGGCTTTACAAGAAAAGCGGGAACACCAGAATTCTGTCTATCCTTAAATTATATATCCGTTGCAAATATAGTGCTTTTTCCCGAAATGACAAAACATAAGTTTTTTTTTTCATTGTCAGACGATGCGGCGGAACAGGTTGTCGAACCTGTCGAAGTCGGCTGTGGTGAAGGCCAGTGCAGGGTCTTTCACCCAGTAGAGAGGCACGTCACGATACATGGCGGCTACCAAGGTGAACGTGCTGGGCGGCCCTATCAGCCAGTCGCATTGCGACAGCAGATAGAGGTCTTCGCCGGGTGTGCCGTCGGGAAAGCAGAGCTGTGCTTGTGGCAGTTGGTCGGCAAATGCCTTTCGGTCGAGCGAAGGGTCATTGCCACAGACGAACACCTGCACCTTCTGTTGCGGATGAAGGCGCACGAACTGCCGGATGATGCCGATGTACTGGCCGTCGTCGTAGAAGTACCGTCCTCCCTGCCATGTCTTATAGTCGCCACGACGGACATGCACCCCCAGACGGATGTCGCAGGCGGGCAGCGAAGCCATGAGCGCATCGGGGCGCGTCTTGACTTTCTGGTCGAAGGCAAAGAGGTCAACAATCTCATGCTTATACTTCAGGAACAGGTCGTACCAGCGGGCATACCATCCCTCTGCCACGATGTGACGGTGACTGAGCATCAGCTGTTCCTGCCGAGACGTGTCCTCGTCGGGCGTGTCGAACGTAGCCACGGGCAGCAAGCCCCATCGTGCAGCCGTCTTGGCCAGGAAATAGTTGAGGAAATGATGATGGCGAGTGTGGCAGATGCGGAAGAACTGATACTTATAGGCGAAGCGCATCGACACGGTCTGTCTGCCGTGCTCGCGTCCCCAGGCATAGACATGTCCGTATTGCAGGATGTTGTTGCAGAGACGCCCCTTGTCGCGAACGTAGATCATAGCAGTCCCTTTTTCTTTTTCAGCTCTTCGACCGTCGAAATGATGTCCACCCTGCCGGTCGTCTCGTCGTAGCGCAGGTTGAACTCCTCGCGAGTGCGTTTCCAGCGGTTGTGCGTCCACAGCCAGTACTGTGGTGCCTCGCGTATGTTCTCCTCCAGCAGTTTAAAGTAGGCATCGGTCACCTGATAGTCGTCCATCGAGCGTGGGTCGAGCGTGATGACCTTCACATCGGCCACATAGTAGCCGCGCCGTGGCCGTCGCATGTAGAGATAGAAGATGCCGTTGTTCATCTTCTTTGTCAGTCGCTCAGAGCCTGTCAGCACGGGCGTGTCGTGGTTCAGGAAGTTCACCCAGTGGTGGATGTTGTTCCAGAAAGGCACCTGATCGCTGATGTAGCCCGTCAGCAGTCCGGGCTTCGCTGTCCTGTACTCAATCAGTTTTCGGATGGAATCGTTCATCGCAATGCACATGGAACCCCATCGCTGACGAATCTTGAGGAAGAGCGATTCGAAGTGCTTGTTCTCCAGCGGATGATAGATTTGCGAGCAGATAGCCTTGTCGTCCAGGCTCAGCGGCATCGACACGATCCACTCCCAGTTGCAGTAGTGGCCCAGGTAGAGTGCGCAGGGACGGCCCTTCTCGGTCCATTCGGTCATTTGTTCCAGCCCGTTGAACTTCATGCGCCGCTTCATCTCCTTGTCGCTGATTGACAGCATCTTGAGCGTTTCCACGATATAGTCGCAGAACCAGTGGTAGAACCCCCGCTCGATGGAACGCAGCTCTTGCTCGCTCTTCTCTGGAAACGAGTCGGCCATGTTCTTACGGGTCAGCTTCACGCGATAGCCCACCACATAGTAGATAATCAGATAGATGAAGTCGGACAGCAGATAGAGCACCCGCAGTGGCAAGAGCGACAGCAGGTAGAACAGGGCATATAGGATTCTGGCAAGTGGCGTCATTTCTCAGGATTCGTGCTTTTGGTTTCGTAAATCTTGCTCCATGATCTTGGCAATCAGTGCAAACTTATAGAAGGCATTCAGACCGGCCCTGATCAGTCCGCGCTTGCCGTCGAGGAAGCCGCCTCGCAGCACGAACGACGAGAAGAACTGCCAGTGGGGCTTCAGCAACAAGGTAAGCACGCCGTAGTGCTTGCCGGCCTTCTTGGCCACCTCGCCGTCGGAATAGCGGTTGTCCTTCGCAATGCGCTGGCCGATGGTCTCGTCGATCAGATGATAGAAGCATACGTTTTCTTTCGACAAGGGAATCTTCTCCACGCGTCCGTTCACCTTGGGGAAGGTGTGTACGTAGGGGGGCCATTCGGTGCCTTCGCGAATGAAGAACCGCAACTGGTAGTCGGCGGTGAAGTTCTGCTCGTACTGTCCGAGGAACAGGTTCCGACGGGGGATGTAAAGCCCTTCGGGGCAGTCGGCCTTGCTGATGCGCTGATAGAGATAGTTGCGCAACTCGGTGGTGACCAGCTCGTCGGCATCGACCACAAACACCCAGTGGTTGGCAGCCGACTGTATGGCAAAGGTGCGGGCAGGCTCAGCCGAAACGGCATCGCCTTTGGGGAATGTCACCACGCGGCATCCATACTGCCTGGCAATATCGAGCGTGCGGTCGGTGCTCTCCATATCGCAAATCAGAATCTCATCGAACTCCTTGACCGATTCGAGCACTTCCTTCAGATGTTGCTCGGCATTGTAGGTGTTGATGACCACCGATATTTTCTGTCCTCTGTCAGTCATCTGATAATCTTGATTGCTAAAGTATAGTTGTCAAAATGCAATAATTCGAGACAAAGTTACAAAAAAGCCACTATAATACACCTTGAAAACATTTATATTTAGCATAGTTTTGCAATTTTGACTACACTTTATAAAAAAAACTCTCTTCGCAAAGACTTTTGTAAAGAAAATTCATAAAAAAAAGGGGGTTCCGAAAGTAGCATTCTAGGAGCGAGGAAAGCCTGTGTCTGTGTGATGCTGCAACCATCGTTTTGTGATTGATATTGAATCAAAGTGGGTTTACAGCCATATCAAACTGAGTTTTAGCATTAGTTACATGATGATTAAAGTAAGAACTCAGTTTGATATGGCTGCAAACCCACTTTGATTCAATACTAATCTCAGCACGAAGGCGGCTCAGAGCTGTTCGGAAAGCGAAATCTCATGGATGGAAATAGTTCTTTTTGCGAAACTAAATTTCGCAACACACTGTAAATCAAAGAGATGCACAACCACTCTCAATACTCGCATATTTGCAAGCGACTTTAAGTTTGGTGAATTCCATGCGATTCTCAGAGGGGTGTTTGTCAAGAAAATTCATATTTTTCATTGTCTCCAAAAATATACTTCTAACGCTTGTCCCTGATGCTCGCTTAAAGTTTAAAGAGAAGGTAGAAAAGTGGCCCCGTGTGTTTTCTACCTTGGCTTGTGAGGCAAGATTTAACGTATTTCGCTCGACCTTAGGTCGCTTGCACGGCAAGAACTTTCATAAACGTGTAGATAGGGG
>CACXXD010000003.1 GCA_902771445.1 uncultured Prevotellaceae bacterium | reverse complement strand
GGCAGCAGGGCATTGAGCAGACTCATCACCAGGTCTTCGTGTTCGCCGAACACTTTCTTGAAAGTCAGGTCGGCCTTCGGGTTCAGGTATTTTCCCATAACAGAATTGCATAATTATGTACAGGCGCAAAGTTAACTATTTTTTTTCATATACTCAAACAATTTGCTGTTTTTTCGCAATCCAAACTTTTTTCGTGATGATAAAAAGAACTCGTGCTGTATGGATGAAATCTAATATAAAGAAGAAAGATGTTCTTACCTAAAGACGAATTTCTGAATAATTTCTGGAATAATTTTTTCCTAATTTCTTTCCGAACTCAGAATTCGTCAGAATTCAGAGGCCGAAGAGATGAGCAGAGCGCAGAGATAGGAAGGGCGCATAGAGGAATGTCGAAGACATTTGCAAGGGGATTTCTGACCTTAATTTTGTCAAAATAATTCATAGAAAAAAGGTGCTTCAGAAAGTTGCATTCTGGAAGCGGATACATGCCACTCTCCACACCTTGCCACTGCCCTCGTTTTGAGATTGATACTGAATCAAAGTGGGTTTACAGCCATATCAAACTGAGTTTTAGCATCCGTTACATTCTGTTCTAAGTCATAACTCAGTTTGATATGGCTGCAAAACCACTATGATTTAATATCAATCTCAGCACGAAGGCCGCTCAGAGCTGTTCGAAAGACGAAGTCTCATGGATGGAAACAGTTCTTTTTGCGAAACAAAATTTTACAACACACTGTAAATCAACAAGATGCACAACCTACCCCAATACTCGCATATTTGCAGGCGACTTTCTGTTTGGTGAATTCCATGCGATTCTCAGAGGGGTTGTTGTAAAGAAAATTCATAATTCAAGTGCGGAAGTAGTGTGCCCAATTAGCAGAGCCATGAAAATACAAAATATTACAGATTCCACCCCTGCCCCTACACCAGCAACAGCACGAAACTATTTCAACCGCACATCAAGAGTTTTTCTTATAGCTGACCACAGCCCACGACCCCATGACGACGGCGAAGACGACAAGGGCGAGCAACTGGTGGACAATGCTGCCGAGTCCGCCGCCACGAATGAACACCGTGCGCACGGCATCGATGAAATAGTGCATGGGATTGACGTAGGTGGTGGCATACGACCAATCGGGCATGGAGCGAGTGGGCGTAAACAATCCGCTGAGCAACATCAGAATGACAACGAAGAACCATATAACGAAAATGGCTTGCTGCATGGTGTCGCTATAGTTCGAAATGATAAGTCCGAGCGACGAGAAGAACAGGGCCAGCAGCATGGCCAGCACATAGACCAGCCACAAAGGCCCCTGACAGGTGACGCCATAGACGGCCCACGAAAGGAACAAACAGGCCGTGACGATGAAGAGGGCAATCACCCAGTAGGGAATGAGCTTGGCCAAGATGAAGGTCCACTTCGTGACAGGTGTCACGTTTATCTGCTCGATGGTGCCTGTTTCCTTCTCTCCCACGATGTTCAGGGCTGGCAGGAATCCACACATCAGCATCATGACAATGGCAAGCAGGGCAGGAATCATGAAGACCTTGTAGTTCTGGTGAGGGTTGTACAGAAGCTTTACCCACACCCCCTCTCCGACGGGAGAGGGGAGTGAATAGACTTGCTGGTGTACACCTACTATCTGAGCCAAATAGGAGGCACCCATTGCGCCTTTGGTGCCATTGACCGCATTGGCAGCTATGAGCGCCCTACCGTCACGCAGCTCAAGCACCACGTCGGTGCGGCTCTTCTCCACGTCGGCAATGGCCTCAGCGTAGGTAGACTTCATGCCTGTGAAGATGAAATAGCGACTCTGCTCAATGCTGTGGACGATGCGCTGCGACTGGGGAGTGCGGTCTACGTCGACCACACATACACGAATGTTCTTCACCTCCTGATTCATGACCCACGGCATGACACACATGATCATGATGGGAAACATGATGATGAGCCGAGGCAGGAAAGCGTTGCGACGGATTTGCAGGAATTCTTTTTGTAAAAGATACTTTATCACAATCGAGAAAATTGAGGATGAAAAATGTTATTACTCCAAGCGTGTCTTGAACTTGGCCAGTGAGACGACCAGCAACAGGACGGTCATGCCAGACAGGATAGCTACTTCGCGCACCACCTCGCCAATGCCCACCCCCATGATCATCAGCTTGCGCATGGCCTCAATATAGTAGCGAGGCGGAACGACTGCCGACACCCACTGAAGCACCGTGGGCATGGACTCGATGGGGAACAGCATGCCCGAGAGCATGACGATGGGCATCAGCAGCACCATAGCCGACAGCAGCAGGGCAACCAACTGGCTCTGTGCCACATTGGAGATGAGCAACCCCAACGACAAGGCCAACAGGATGTAGATGGTGCTGACGATGACGATCCATGCAAGGGAGCCTGCCAAAGGCACGCCAAGCACGAAGCGAGCCATGAGCAGGATGCTGACGAGGATGACAAAGGCAAGCACCAAATAGGGGATGGCCTTGGCTATGATGATCATCAACGGACGGATGGGCGACACGAGCAGCACCTCCATCGTGCCTTTCTCCTTCTCACGCACAATGCTGATAGAGGTCATCATGGCACAGACCAGCATGAGCAGCATGCCCATGATGGCAGGCACGAAGTTGTAGGCCGACTTCATCTGCGGATTGTAGAGAAAATTGACAATTGACAATTGAGGATTGCCAATTGAGGATTGAAAAGCATCGGTAGGGGAAGAAAGGATGGTCTGGGCGTATGTGGTCCATTGCTGGGCCATGTTGGGGTCACATCCATCGACCATCATCTGCCACTGAACGCGTCCCCTCCCCTCTCCATTCGGAGAAAGGCTGGGAGTGAGACTCATGTCGGCCTGCTGGTTGCGAATGAGCAGTTCGGCTTGTCGAGTGGTGCCAACAGTAGCGATAACGTTGAAATATTCGGAGGCAGCCAGACGGTCGACGGCAGCCTGGGTCTGACGGTCCATCTGTGACGTGACGACCACCACCCGCACATTCTTCACGTCGTTGGTGATGGCAAAGCCGAAGAGCAGCATCAGCACGATGGGCATGCCGAAAAGAATAAGCATCGTGCGACGGTCACGCAGAATGTGACGGGCCTCTTTGATGACGAATGACAGGAATTGTTTCATTGCACTTTTTTGATGTTTCTTTAGTAACCGACAATGCCTAATCCGACGACCTCGTGGCCTGACGGGCCAGATAAGTAAACACATGATCCATATCCGGCTGACGAAAGCGATGCTTCAGCTCATCGGGGGTGCCGATGGCACTGATTTTTCCATCGACCATGATGGAGATGCGGTCGCAATACTCAGCCTCATCCATATAGTGAGTCGTCACGAAGACGGTGATGCCACGCGAGGCGGCATCGTAGATGAGTTCCCAGAACTGGCGACGAGTGGCCGGGTCGACACCGCCCGTTGGCTCGTCGAGAAACACCACGCCCGGCTCATGGAAGATGGATACCGAGAAGGCCAGCTTCTGTTTCCACCCCAGGGGCAACGACGACACGAGGTCGTTCTTGTGCTCAGCAAACTGCAGGCGCTCCAAGAGCTCATCGGTCTTGCGAGCTATCACGTCACGCTTCATGCCATAGATACCGGCAAACAAGCGGATGTTCTCGGCAACGGTCAGATCCTCGTAGAGCGAGAACTTCTGCGACATATAGCCAATGTGCTTTTTGATTTCCTCGTGCTGCGTGCGAATGTCGTAGCCGACCACCGTACCCGTCCCGCTGGTGGGCTGGTTCAGTCCTGTCAGCATGTGCATGGCGGTGGTCTTGCCTGCACCGTTGGCACCAAGGAAACCGAATATCTCGCCGCGCTTCACGCTGAAGCTGATGTCGTCGACCGCATGGAACGTGCCGAAGGCTTTCACCAGATGCTGCACCTCAATCACGTTCTCCGGCAGAGAGGATGCGTCCTGCCTGTTCACTGCTTCTTCGCTCTTCACGATGGGCGGTGGATTGAAAATATCGGCAAAGCGGTCGAGAATGATTTCGGGTGTGTCGGTGCCACGCAGACAACCGTGGTCGAGGAAGGCGACACGCTCACATCGGCGCACCTCATCGAGATAGGGCGTAGCGGCAACGATGGTGATGCCCCGTTCCTTCAGCGTGCCAAGCATGTCCCAGAACTCCTTGCGGCTCACGGGGTCGACACCCGTAGTAGGCTCGTCGAGAAACAGCACGCTCGGACTGTGAACCAGCGCACAACTCAATGCCAGCTTCTGTTTCATGCCGCCCGACAACGCCCCGGCCTTGCGGTCACGGAACCGCTCAATCTGCGAGTAGACAGCCTTGATGCTGTCATAGCCTTCGTCGACGGTCGTGCCAAAGAGCGTGGCAAAAAACTCAAGGTTCTCCTGCACGGTCAGGTCTTGATAGAGCGAGAACTTACCGGGCATATAGCCCACCCGACGACGAATGTCCTTCATCTGGCGAACGGTGTCGAAGCCGTCGACCGTAGCCTTTCCTTGTTCGGGCAACAACAGCGTGCAGAGTATGCGGAACATGGTGGTTTTGCCGGCTCCATCGGGACCGATCAGTCCGAACACCTCGCCCTTGTCGACAGAGAAAGACACATCGTCCAAGGCCTTCACTCGCCCAAACGACTTCGAAACGCGATCGACTTCAATTGCCTTCATAGCGGTAGCAAATTTTTCACTTTTCACTCTTCCCTTTACCCCCAATGAACTTCACCTCGCCATACATGCCAATCTTGGCAAAGCCATCGTTCTTGATGGCCACCTTGACAGCATAGACCAGATCGGCCCGCTCGTCATCGGTCAGGATGGTCTTGGGCGTGAACTCCGAACGGCTGCTGATCCAGCTGACCGTTCCTTCATACGCTTGCTTCTGTCCGTCGCCATAGTCAGCAAACACCTTGGCCTTCTGCCCCACCCGGATGGACTGCAACTGAGCCGAAGTGACGTAGGCACGGATGTACATGTTCTCGATGTCGGCCACCTTCAGCAACGGCTTTCCGACAGCCACGAACTCGCCCCGCTCCACATACTTCTCCAGCACGGAGCCACTGATGGGAGTCACCACATGGCACTTGCCCAGTTGGTCGTAGAGCTGGCTCACCTGTATGTCGGTGGCCGCCATCTGCTTGTCGAGCGCACGTGTATTGGTCGAGAGCGACGAAATCAGCGCATCGAGCTGTCGCTGCAACACCTGCACCTGCGAAGTGGCATCGTCGAGCATCTTGCCCGGAGCGGCTCCGTCGGCAACCAACTCCTGATAGCGGCGTTGCTCCGTCTGCGCCTTGGCCAGCTGCTGACGTGTGACAGCAATCTGTTTCTCCATGTCGGGTTTCTGACTCTGATAGACCTCCTTCGTGGCACCCAGTTGCAGAATCTTCAGCCATATCTGCGTGGTGTCAATGAGTCCCACTTCCTGTCCCTTGCCAACATTGTCGCCCTCGCTGACAGCGAAGCTCAGCAAGGCTCCATTTTGCTCAGCAAACACGGTGGTCTCGGTAGCCTCGAACGTGCCTGTGGCATCATACTCTTTCTCATTGTTTCCGCAGGCACCAAGCATCAGCACCGCACCTGCCAGCATCAATATCTTTTTCATATTCGTTCGTTTTAGTTATTTGCAGTAAACTTCTGATTATAAATCTCTTTCAGCATTTCAATCTCATGCATAGACTGCTGCAAACGAGCCGCATTCTCGGCATTGATTTCACGCAACAGGTCGTTGACGTCGATGATGCCGTGCGCCAACTTCGATTCAACTGCCTTGCGCACCTGTGAGCGTAGTGTGATGATCTCCTCGTCGTCGGCCATCAGTCGACGGTATCGAACAACGTTTTCGCTCAGCTCTATCTGTTCCAGATTGTTGTTGAACAAGAACACCTCGCGACTATTCTCTGCCGTCTGTCGCATCAGTCGCAGCTTTGCCTTGTCGTTCTTGTGGGTGTAGAGCGCACCGATGTTCCAGGAGAACCGGGCGCCAACCATGCCGTTGAGCGACCATCTGCTACGCATCATGTCCTCGAACATGTTGTAGCCCGGGTAACCATAAAAGCCCTGAGCGAAGATGCATAAGCGAGGCATGAGCACGGAGTTGAGTGCCTTCTGCTGTGCGTCAGCCAACTTGATTTGCGCATCGATGGCCTTCAGCTCCGGACGTATCCCCGAGGCAGAAGCAGGCGCTGTCACGACTGGCTTGGCAATGGCTTTGACCTCTATGCCACAGAACACGCCGAGCAGTCTTGCCACCGTCTGGCGCTGCGCCTGCAAACTGGTCAGCTGTTGTCTGACCTTCAGTCGTTCGGCCTTCACGTTCTGATAGTCACTCTCAGCCGCTGTTCCGCTCCTTAACATCGAGGACAGCTTCTTCTCATTGCCATCCAGCAGTTCTTGCAAGTCACGGTTCAACTGAATCTGGTCGTCCAACAGCAATAGGGCGAAGTACATCTCGTTCACCCGTTTGCGCACATTATACATGTTGACTTCATTCTGTGCCGCATCCACGTTGCCCTGCTGACGGGCCACTTCTTTCTGACTCCTGATGGCACCGCCGTCGAACACCGTCTGCTGCACGTCAATCCCTACCCGATACTGGTCTTTCTTCAGTCCCCTCATGTTGATACCCATCTGCTGGTAGACGGTCTGAATCTGTTCTGGAAAAGCCGTCACCTCACTCTGATAGGTAGCCTGTGCCGTGGCCGACACCTGCGGCAACCATCCCTTCTGCAGGTTCCTGACGGTCAGGTCGGTGGTCTGCCGTATCAAGTCCATCCGCTGGATTAACGGATAGTTTCTTTCTGCTGCCTGCTGACATTCTTCTATTGTCTGGGCATGCGCTCCCGTCAGAGCGACGACAGACAGCAATAAACTAACAAGTTTTCTCATATCAATCACACTGTTTTGTTCGTCTGGTGCAAAGTTACGTCGTTTTTTGCTTTCATATACTATCCTTTTCGTTGAAGTTATGTCCTTTTCGTACAAATTCGCCGTTATTGGACTTAAAACAAGAAAGTATTTCTTATCTTTGCATCAAAAATCATCAAAAGACCTATGAGAAGACTAAAGCAATTCGACTTGAGCCAACTAAACAGTATTCTGGACGGAAGTCAAGAGGGGCCACAGGATGGCCAGGAACGACTGGTGAGCGAATATCTGTCGAAACATCTGCTCGTAGCACGAAATCCTCCCGTAGCCCGATTGATGGCAAGACTGGCCGAAGACACGTTTGTCATGCCGGAAATGCGCGTCATGGTATTGACACGAGGCAGTGCGAGTCCTCTCGTCAACCTGACTCAGCATCACTTTGAAGCGGGACAGATGATATTCTTGAGCCAGAACAGCATCGTGCAACCGAAAAGCTACTCTGAAGACGTGAGCGGCTTCGGTGTGTCGCTCACCGACGAGATCATCAGTATGTTATTTCCCACAGGCATACCCAAACTGATGGACGGTCATGTGCGCGATTGCAGTTTCACACTGGCGAAAGAGCAATTGCAACAAGTGGAAGACCTGCACATCCTATTATATAAGGCCATGCACAGAACACAGATTGCCCCGCAGGTGGTGCTCAGTCTGACGGCTGCTTTCCTCTGGCAGGCCGACTATCTTTGGAACCAGCATGAGAACGAAAGCCGCAACTCGCTCTCACGCGAGCAACGGCTGTTCACCGACTTCGTACAACTGGTGAGCCGCTATGCCACACAGGAACACAACATCGACTTCTATGCCCGGCGACTTTTCATCTCGCCCCGCTACATGAGCACGCTGGTGAAACAGGTGAGCGGCAAGGCCGCCAAACAATGGATTGACGATGCCATCGTTACACGCATAAAAGTGGAACTGCGCCACACCAACAAGAGTGCCGCACAGATCGCCGACGAGATGAACTTCCCTAACCCCTCGTTCTTCTGCAAATACTTCAAGCGCATGACGGGACAAACCACACAGGCATACAAATTGAAAATTGAAAGTTGAAATCCGTTAAACTTTCATATTTTCGCTTTCACAACCCATAGAAGTCGCAAATAATCGCTATCTTTGCAACTATAATAAATAATGTAATAGGCACAATGAAGAGATTTTCCTTTTTTTTATTGGTCACATTCTTATTTTCATGCTTCCAAGCGAAAGCACAAAACTATAGCTCATTGTGGAAAGACGCGGAGGCGGCTGAGCAGAAGGATCTGCCCAAGGCGCAGCTTCACGCACTGCAGCAGATTGCCATGAAGGCCCAGAATGAGAAGGCTTACGGACAACTGATGAAGGCAGAACTGACGATGGCCCGCGTGCAGGCGACAATCAGCAGCGATTCGCTACTGCCTGCCGTAGAACGCTTGCGGCTGCGAGCCGAGGCTGAGAAGGACGCCGCGCTGCAGGCGGTGTGGCATGCCGTGCTGGGCAAGATCGTGCAAAACTGGGACAGACACGGACCGGCAGTGACACAATGGGAAGGAGGTGGGACTGACTGGAGAAGCATTGCAGACGACTTTTTTCGCAAGGCATTGGCACAGCCTGCACTGCTGGCTACCGTGAAAGCCAACACGTATGAGCCTTTCGTGGTGATAGGCGAGGACAGTCGCATCTACGACAACGACTTGCTGAGCCTCATCGGAAGGGAGACAAGACAGTGGAAGCCTCTGCACGAATACTACCTCACCACAGGCAACCGCACAGCACAGCTGCTGAGCGGACTGGGAATGATCGAGAACGATTGCCGCAACCAGCAATGGCAGTCCACAGGCACAGGCAGGGAGGTGCTGGAACGCATCGACTCGCTCATAGAGTGCTATGCCGACCTGCCCGAATGCGGCGAGGCGGCCATCAAGCGCTACGACTTCATGAACAGCATGACTGATGCTACTGCTGAACAGAAGGTGGGCTATATAGACATGGCGCTGAAGCGCTGGGGGACGTGGAAAGGCATGAACGAGTTGCGCAACTGTCGCAACGACATGACGGCTCCACAGTTCACCGCCCGACTGGAACATCGGCTGTGGATTCCCAATCGCGAGCAACCCGTCAAGATGCAGAATCTACGCAATATCGACCAGCTCACCTTGCGGTTCTATCGTGTCAATGCAGACGGCGACACGCCTTTGGACCCTGACAACGAAGAGGACTATAAACAGCTCTCACCACTGCTCTCACCACTGCCCATCACGCTCAAGCGCACTTATACGGGCAAGAAGGACTATGAGCTCTACGACGACTCGCTAACACTGACCGGGCTGCCCGTGGGAGTCTATATAATGGAGGCTGAGACACAACCCAAGACCTCTGTATCGCGCACACTTTTCTATGTCAGCGACGTGCGCGTTCTGTCTGAAATGCTACCCAACAACCAGATCCGCTACGTGGCCGTCAATGCCACTACCGGACAGCCGCTGAAGGGCGCACAGCTGCGGCTAACACGGCGCAGCGGCTATCGCAAGAACACACTGATTGCAACGCTCACCACCGACAAGGACGGAGAGTGCCGCTACACCTACAAGAAGGACGAGCTGCCACAGGAAATCTTCGTCACCACGCCAACCGACCGGGCCTGTCCCACCATGAACGGATATGGCTACTTCGGCTATGACGACAACAATCACCGTACTGAACATTTCAACATCTACACCGACCGTGCCATCTATCGGCCCGGGCAGACAGTACACGTAGCAGCCATCGCCTACAAGCTGGAGAACGGCTTTGAGCATGAGGTGCTGGCCAACAAACAGCTGACGGTCTGTTTGCGCGATGCCAACTACAAGATTGTGGAGGAGAGAAAACTTGTTGCCGACGAGTTCGGCACCGTAAGCACACAGTTCACACTGCCCGCTTCGGGCCTGACAGGGCAGTTCTGCATTCAGGTCGGCGACGTGGTACAGTATTTCCGGGTGGAGGAATACAAGCGGCCCACCTTCCAAGTGGAATTCCCCAAAATGAATCAAGACTACAAGGACGGCGACACGCTCAACGTCAAGGCTACGGCCCGAAGCTATGCGGGAGTGCCTGTGCAGGGAGCGCATGTAAAATATAAGGTGCAGCGCCGGATGGCTTGGTGGTGGCTGAACTACAGCCGACACGTATGGTGGCCCATAGGGACAGCACAGGACAATGAGGAGATTTTTGCCGGCGAGACCGTAACGCAGGACGACGGAACGTTCGAGGTCAGGATTCCGATGCTGCTGCCGCGTTCGCTCCATCCGCAGTTCTACAACTTCGTGGTGATTGCCGACGTGACCGACCAAGGCGGCGAGACGCATCAAGCCCAATTGTCGCTACCGCTGGGCAACCGAAAGACAGCTCTCACCATCGACCTTGACGACAAAGTGCTCATGGAACGGACTCAGCCCATGAAGCTGCACCTGCTGAATGCCGCCGGAAACGACATCAATGCCACAGTGCGCTATCAGATTGACGGGGGCAAGTGGCAACAGGTGCAGAGCAATACGCCTGTGGAAATGCCCAAACTGAAGAGCGGAAAGCACAACTTGCTGGCCGTCTGTGGCGAAGACTCGGTGCAACGCTCTTTCGTAGTGTTCTCACTCGACGACAAGCGGCCTGCCACTGAGACGAATGACTGGTTCTACTTGTCACACGATCAGTTTCCCAACGACGGCAAGCCCGTCACGCTGCAAGTTGGCTCGTCGGCCAAGAATGTACACATCGTCTACACGATTGTGTCCGGCAACACCATCATTGAACAGGGAGCCGTCGACCGCTCGAATGAGCTGCTCAACCGCAAACTCACCTATAAGCCCGAATACGGCAACGGACTGACACTCAGCTTCGTCTGGATCCGCGACGGCAAGGACTACCATCATGAAGCACAGATTCTGCGACCACTCCCCAATAAGCAGCTGACCATGAAGTGGGAGACATTCCGCGACCGTCTTACCCCTGGGCAACAAGAGGAGTGGACACTGAAGATTGAGGCTCCTGACGACTACCGTTCACCGCTCGCAGCTCAGCTCATGGCCGTGCTCTATGACAAGAGTCTCGACCAGATTGCAGCACACAACTGGATGATGGAACCGATGACCATGCTGCCCTTACCCTCGATGCACTGGAGCAATGTCAGCCAGGGCAGCGCCAGCTGCTATGGGCACTTCCGTGTAGAGCATCTTCACACCGAGACACTGCAATACAATCATTTCGACACCTCATGCTTCCCCAGATATTGGATAAGCAGACGTAACCTCGGGAGCCGCAGGGAATCGGTGCTGCGCGAAGTTACTGTCAAGGCGAAAGCCATGACCCAGATGGCATACGCAGATAATATAGAACAGGCGAATGCTGCCATCGGAACTTTTGACGTCATGGCTCAGACAGGGCAAGAAGGAACGAGCCTGATAGCCGCGAAAGACTTGAAAAGAATGGAAAAGTCTGACGAACAAAAGGCAGCGGAAGTACAACTGCGCGAAAATCTGCAAGAGACGGCTTTCTTCTACCCGCAACTCACGGCCAACGAAGAGGGCAAGGTGTCGCTGAAGTTCACGCTGCCCGAATCGCTGACTACCTGGCGGTTCATGGGCCTGGCCCATACGAAAGACATGAGGCACGGCTACATCGACGGTGAGGCCGTGGCACAGAAGGACGTGATGATTCAGCCGAACATGCCACGATTCGTCAGAGTGGGCGACAAGGCCACAATCTCTGCCCGACTGTTCAACACCACCGAACGCGAACAGACGGGAACGGCCTGCCTGCAACTGCTCGACCCGGAAAGCGGCAACGTCATTCTCGATGAGCAAATGACGTTCTCACTCAGAGCGAATGCCACAGATGCAGTGACGTTTGACCTTGATTATGAAAAGCTAAGCGAACACTCACTTCTCGTATGCAAGATGCTGGCATACAGCGACTCGTTCAGCGACGGTGAACAGCACTATCTGCCCGTTCTGCCCAACCACGAACGCGTCACAGTCACCGTACCATTCACACAGACCAATCCCGGCACGAAAAAGATAGACCTTCAGCAGCTGTATCCCGGCAATCTTTCCTCTCCGAAAATGACAGTCGAATACACCAACAACCCGGCATGGTTGCCATTGCTGGCTTTGCCCACCGTAGGACATCCTCATGAC
Source organism: uncultured Prevotellaceae bacterium (assembly GCA_902771445.1). Taxonomy (GTDB): domain Bacteria; phylum Bacteroidota; class Bacteroidia; order Bacteroidales; family Bacteroidaceae; genus Prevotella. The sequence goes on along the minus strand of CACXXD010000003.1, from coordinate 29,999 downwards.
AACTGCGCCATCTGTCAGGCTACGTCGTATTATGCCAACTGTATTGGCCGACATATCATACAACAGAATCCGCAGATAAAGCATGTATTCGAAACTTGGAAACGCGAAGAAGCGACAGGCAATTCCTCGCTCGGTTCATCGCTGGCAAAGAACGAAGAACTGAAAGAACTGGTGCTGGCCGAAACACCTTGGGTCATGGATGCAGACCGCGAGGCTGAGCAGAAGCATCGGCTGAGCGAGTTCTTCGACCAGAACCTGATGGACGCACGGCTCTCGTCGGCAGTCGACAAGCTGACAAAGCTGCAGAACGCTGACGGTTCGTGGAGCTGGTGGGAAGGCATGCGCGGCTCGTTCTTCATGACAGTGGAAATCAGCGAAATGTTGGTTCGACTTCAACAGATGACGGGTGAGCAGCAAAACACCAAGACGATGCTGCAGAAAGCCTTCAGCTTCATGGATGCAGAAATCGTACAGCTGGTGGCCGAGATGAAGAAAGATGAGAAAAAAGGACACCGACAGGTGTTCCCCACTTTCAAGGCGCTGCAATATCTCTATCTCTCCAAGCTGGACGGTCGCAAGCACTCAAAGAGCGTGGCCGGTGCACAGACTTACTTGAAAGCCTTGCTGAAGAAAGACATCAAGCACCAGACCATCTACGAGAAGGCGATGTCGGCCATCATCCTCGACGCACCTTCTTATATCAAGAGTCTGAAGGAGTACACCGTCTACAAGGAAGACATGGGGCGCTACTATGACACTCAGCGTGCCTCCTACTCATGGCGCGACTATCGCATTCCCACTCAAGTAGCAGCCATCGAAGCCCTCCAACGACTCACCCCGACCGACACAGTGACCATCGACGAGATGCGCCGCTGGCTGTTGCAACAAAAGCGCACGCAGGCATGGGATACACCCATCAACAGTGCCGATGCCATCTATGCGTTACTCAACAAGAACAGCAAGGCACTGGTGCCAGCCAGCAACACCATTCTGAGAGTTGACGGCAAAGGGATGGATACATCGCAAGCCACAGCTGGCATAGGCTACGTGAAGAGTGTCCTGGCAATGCCTTCCGGCTCATCACTGCCTAAGGAATTCTCTGCCGAGAAGACCTCTACAGGCACTTCATGGGGAGCTGTCTACTTGCAGTTCTCACAGCCAACCGCCTCGATTGCAGACCAACAGAGCGAAATCAGCGTGAAGCGAGAAGTCATCCTGCCCGATGGCACCCGTCTGCAAGGCAATACCGCCATGCTGAAAGTGGGCAGCAGAGTGAAGGTGCGCCTGATGATTCAAACAACTCGCGACCTCGACTTTGTGGAAGTCATCGACAAGCGTGCCGCATGCATGGAACCCGTCGCTCAGCTGAGCGGCTATCGCAACGGTGCCTACTGTGCGCCCAAGGACAATGCCACTCACTACTTCTTCGACATGCTCAGCAAGGGCCAGCATGTCTTAGAGACGGAATACTACATCGACCGGGCTGGCAGCTACGAGACTGGGACATGTACCGTACAGTGTGCATACGCTCCTGAATTCCGTGGCACAACCCATTCGGAACGTCTACAAGTTGAACCCAAATAAGTACAGAATGTTTATTAAATAGAAATAGAAAGTTTTCAATGAATAGAAAAGGTAATAGAATGCTGAAGGTGGCACTTGTAGCCTCCGCACTGCAATGTTCGCTGTTCAGCACACAGTTTTCGGCTTGTCTGGCACAACGGCTGACTGCCGTAAAAAACATAATCGATTGCGGACATACGGGCTATCTGGTACCCACATCGGCAACATTTGAGTTGAAGAACACAGGCACGAAGCGCATCATCATAGAAGATGTGAAAGCAGATTGCGGCTGCACCAAAGTAGACCTCTCAAAGAAAGAACTCAATGTCGGCGAAACGTGCAATGTGAAACTGATCTACGATGCCCGCATGCTCGGACATTTCCAGAAACAAGCTTCGATCGTCTATCGCAGTGTTTCGGGCAACGAAAGACAGGTGCCACTCTATCTCACCATGAAAGGCGTGGTACTGGCTGAGATTGTTGACTATAGCGGCACTTATCCCTTCACTATGGGAGAGCTGCTGGCCGACAAGAACGTGCTGGAGTTCGACGACGTGAACCGCGGTGACACTCCACAGTTGGAAATCAACATCTTAAACAACAGCGGAAAGACGATGGTACCCAACATACAGCACCTACCCTCTTATCTCACTGCCGTATCCACACCCGAACAGCTCATGCCGGGACATGCCGGAAAGGTGGTGCTGACACTCGAATCGAAACACATTCATGACTTTGGCCTGACGCAGACTTCTGTCTTCCTGGCCAGTCATCTGGGCGACAAGGTGACACCCGAAAACGAACTGCCCATCTCTGTTGTGCTGCTGCCCGACCTGAAGAGTTTCGAGGGAACAAACAAGCAGTATGCACCACGAATGGAGCTGTCTGAGTCCAGCCTGGAGTTAGGCATGGTGAATGGCAAACTGCGCAAGAAGACTGAACTAATACTGAAAAACAATGGTCGGACGGCACTGAACATCTCGTCGATTCAGATGTTCACCAGCGGACTGCAAGTGACGCTCGGCAAGCGAACACTGGAGGCAGGCGAACAAACCAAGCTGAAAGTCGTAGGCGACCTGGAACAGCTGAAGACAGTACGTACAAAGCCACGTCTGCTCATGATTACAAACGATCCCGACCACTCTAAGGTCGTCATACCTATTAATATAAAGAAGTAACCCCTTTATTAAACCCCACAATTATGATTCATCCGGAAAACAGTTCAGAATATGCAGGCCTGCAAGTCAACAGTGGCGTTGAACAGCAGTCCATCATCAATCCCTATCTGAAACGAGGCCGTTTCAAGCGACACCAGCTCACCGTCGGCGAGATGGTCGAAGGCATACTGAAAGGCGATGTCACCATCCTCTCGCAGGCTGTCACCCTGATTGAGAGTGTGAATCCCGAGCATCAACAAAAGGCACAGGAAGTCATCGACAAGTGTCTGCCCTATAGCGGCAACAGCATTCGCGTGGGCATCAGCGGTGTGCCAGGAGCTGGCAAGTCTACTTCCATCGACGAGTTTGGCATCCATGTGCTGAAAGAGAAAGGCGGTCGTCTGGCCGTGTTGGCCATCGACCCTTCATCGGAGCGCACCAAAGGCAGTATTCTTGGCGACAAGACACGCATGGAGAAACTGGCACTCCATCCCGATTCCTTTATCCGTCCGAGTCCATCTGCCGGCTCCTTAGGCGGTGTGGCCCGTAAGACCCGCGAGACCATCATTCTCTGCGAAGCCGCAGGATTCGACAAGATATTCGTCGAGACCGTAGGCGTGGGACAGAGCGAGACGGCCTGCCACTCAATGGTCGACTTTTTCCTGCTCATACAGTTGGCCGGAACGGGCGATGAGTTGCAGGGCATCAAGCGCGGCATCATGGAGATTAGCGACGGCATCGTTATCAACAAGTGCGACGGCGACAACGTCGACCGCTGCCACATGGCCGCCACCAACTTCCGCAACGCCCTGCACTTCTTCCCCAAGCCCGACAGCGGCTGGTTGCCCAAGGTGCTCTGCTACAGCGGTTTCTATGGTTATGGCATCAAAGAGGTATGGGACATGATCTACGAGTACATCGCCTTTGTGAAGGACAACGGCTACTTCGAATACCGGCGCAACGAGCAAGCAAAATACTGGATGTACGAGAGCATCAACGAGCATCTTCGCATGAACTTCTATAACAATCCGCTCATTCAGCAGCAACTCACCGAAGCCGAGCGCGTCGTCCTCGACGGACAAAAGACAAGTTTCGTGGCAGCCCAGGAGCTTCTGGATAAATACTATGCGCAGTTGAAGTAGTAACTGAGAGCGAAATAACGAAAAAAAACATGTCACGACTACAAATAGAAATCGACAACGGCAGTGGCTTCTGTTTCGGTGTGACCACCGCCATCAAGAAGGCTGAGGAGGAACTGGCCAAGGGACTGACACTCTACTGCCTGGGCGACATCGTTCACAACGGCATGGAGTGCGAACGACTGAGGGCGATGGGACTCATCACCATCAATCACGAGGAGATGGAACAGCTGCACAACGTGAAGGTGCTACTGAGAGCCCACGGCGAACCGCCCGAGACCTACGAACTGGCCAGCCACAACAACATAGAGATTATTGATGCCACATGCCCCGTGGTGCTGCAATTGCAGAAACGCATCAAGAACCAATATCTCCTGAACTCACCGCAAATCGTCATCTTCGGCAAGAAAGGACATGCCGAAGTGCTGGGACTGGTGGGACAGACACAGGGCAATGCCATCGTCATTGAGAGTTTCAACGAAGTCACAAAACTCGACTTCACCCGCGACATCTATCTTTATTCGCAGACCACCAAGTCGCTCGACGAGTTCCATCGCATCATCGACTACATCCAGTCGCACATCAGCACCGAAGCAACCTTCCGCTCCTTTGACACCATCTGCCGTTCCGTGGCCAACCGCATGCCCAACATCTCGCAATTTGCCAGCCGTCACGACCTTATCCTTTTCGTTTGCGGGCGCAAGAGCTCGAACGGAAAGGTGCTCTACAACGAGTGTGTGCGAGTGAATCCCAATAGTCACCTCATCGAAGGTCCAGGCGAGATTCTGACGGAATGGCTGAAGGACATCAAGACCGTAGGCATCTGCGGTGCCACTTCGACCCCCAAATGGCTGATGGAGCAGTGCCGCGATGCTATTGAGAAAATGGAACAAGAATAAAAGCCCAATGAAAAGACTACTCTTCACGCTAATGACTGCCTTGGCGATGCTGAGCCTCTGCCATGCAGAAAACAAGCAAGTGAGATGGGAGAAACTTTCGCCCATGCTTCGCCAACTGGTCCAACAACAACAGCGGCTCACCACGTATCGCAGTACTGTCAACAGTCAGGTGGAGAGAAAGGTATGTGCCTTTGTGCGCATCAGCGAGCATCCTGACGATGTGCTCAACACCTATCGCTGTCAGGACTTGGCTTCTGCGGGCCACATCCACATAGCCAACATCCCGCTGAGCGAACTCGCCCGACTGTCGTGCGACCCACGCGTCAGCCGCATCGAAGCACGTCCACGAGGCGACATTCTTCTTGACACGTTGCGCCACTGCATCAATGCCGTTGATGCTCACGAGGGACGCAATCTGCCCCAAGCCTTTACAGGCAAAGGGGTCATCGTAGGTTCGATGGACATCGGCTTTGACCTCACCCACCCAAACTTCTACAACGACGATGCTTCCAACTATCGAATCAAGTGTCTGTGGGACATGCTCTCTGTCGACACCGTAGGCAGTGGACTGCCCGTTGGGCGCGACTATGTTGGACAGCAGGAACTGCTCACACTGGGCCACACACGCGACGGACTGGAACAGACACACGGCACCCACACGCTGGGCATTGCGGCTGGCAGCGGCTATCACACCAACTATCGGGGCATGGCGCCAGGGAGCGACATCTGTCTGGTGAGCAATGCCGTGTCGAGCAATGCCAACCTGATTGACTCCACCCTCCATGAGCGCTACACCTTTGCCACCGACGCGCTCGGGTTCAAGTACATGTTCGACTATGCCGAAAGCGTTGGTAAGCCATGCGTCATCACCTTCAGCGAAGGCAGCAGTCAGGACTTCTGGGGATACGACCTGCTTTACTACGAGATGCTTGACAATCTGCTTGGCCCCGGTCATATCCTAGTGGCCGCGGCTGGTAATCAGGGATCCACCAAGTCATGGTTCTGCAAGGAACCCAACGAGACTTCGAAAGGCACGTTTCTCATCAGCGGAGGCTCATGCTATTGCACGCTGAAGGCAGCTTCCGACTTCGACATCAGACTTGTTGCCTACGACCAGGAACACAACGACACGCTAATCATAAACACGCAGAAGGTCGTCAATAGCCCCGAGTCATTGCTAAGCGCCCCATTTTCTGGCATCGATTCAGTGGAAGTGCAGGCCTATCCATCGTGCTACGACACAAGCGAGACCTGCTACGACCTTACATTCTATAGTAACAATTCGATTGGAATACGTCCACCACTCTCTCTCGAAGTGGTTGGCGACGGCAGTCGTGTAGAGTTCTGGCGAGGCAACTCGATACTGGCAACCAACAAACTGAACCCACTGCTCGATGCAGGCGAGCCGACACACAACATTCACTCGCCCTCCAGTTCGCCACGAATCATCAGTGTAGGTGCAACCAACTATCGTGACAGTATCCTGAACGACCAAGGCAAATGGAAGAAATACTGGACGGGCGAGGCCGGACAGCGCATCGCATTCTCGTCGGTGGGGCCTACAATGGACGGGCGCATCAAGCCCGATGTACTGGCACCGGGCAATAATATCATTTCCAGCTACAGCACTTTCTACAAGGAGTATCACCCCAAATCGGCTGACTTCGACTGGGAGGTAGCATCCAGCGACTTCAACGACCGCACCTACTACTGGGTGGCAAACAGCGGCACTTCGATGTCATGCCCGGCTGTGGCTGGTGCCATCGCGCTCTGGCTGGAGGCCAAGCCCGACCTGACTCCCGAAGACGTGCTGACAGTGCTTCGCCACACTTGCCGCCATCCTGAGCCCTCGCTCACCTACCCCAACAATCTGTATGGCTACGGCGAGATTGATGTCTACCGCGGATTGCTCTATATCTTAGGCATCGACAAAATAGAGGAGATTTCTGCCACCCACACGAATGCAGTCGTCAGGATTGACAATCGCAGGGCCGTCATCACGCTTCCGCAGACAGCCGATGTTCCTTTCTGCGTGCGTGTCTTCCACATGTCGGGCCAAATGGTGAGTGACAGCCGCATGCCTGCCGGCGAACAGCACTACGAGTTGCAGCTGTCGTCGCTCCCCAGTGGCATCTATGCCATACAAATAGATGGAGCCCCTCTTGCGAAAGGCTCCACCTTGGTCAGATTATAGGCACTGCTTTTGGCACAGTCCCAAAGAGCATGACATCACTCCTTTTTCAGCTCTTCAACAAGTTTCTCTTCTATGCTACTCATCTTTGCCGTCGGCTCAAAGCGGGCAACCACCTGTCCGTCGCGTGAAATAAGGAACTTAGTAAAGTTCCACTTGATGTCGGGCGACTTTGCATAGTCGGGATTCTTTTTGCGCATCATCCCATCAAGCAGCTTACCAGTCTTGTCATTCAGGTCGAACCCTTCGAACCCCTTCTGCGATTTCAGATAGATATAAAGCGGTGCAGCCTGTTCGCCGTTCACGTCGATCTTGTCGAACTGCGGGAAGTGAATGTCGAAATTGGCCGTGCAGAACTGGTGAATCTCTGCAATCGTCCCGGGAGCCTGCGAACCGAACTGGTTGCAAGGAAAATCGAGAATCTCAAGGCCTTCCTTGGCATACTGCTCATAGAGTGCTTCCAGCTCCTTGTACTGGGGCGTGAATCCGCAACGGGTAGCGGTGTTCACAATGAGCAGCACCTTCCCCTTGTAGTCGGAAAGCGACACGCTCTTCCCTTCTTCGTTCTTCACACTAAAGTCATAGACACCCTGCGCCGATATGGTCAGCACACAGAGAATTGCCGTCAGGCATAAAACTATTCTTTTCATTAAGTCTGTTTAAAAATTGGTTAATCTGTCATAAGAGGCTGTTCACGAAACGATGCATGGCAAGGCAAAACATCATGGCATGCCCGTCGCCTTGCGGAACTGCTCCATGAGCCACTCCTTCTGTTCGGCAATGGTCATCTGACTGTTGTCCAGCTCCAGTGCATCGTCGGCCTTGCGGAGTGGCGACACCTCTCGATGCGAGTCGATGTAGTCACGCTCCTGAACATTCTTCAGAATGTCATCAAAGTCGGCAGGCATACCCTTCTGCTTCAACTCGTCGAAACGGCGCTGCGCCCGCACTTCGGCAGAGGCAGTAACGAAAATCTTCAGTTCGGCATTCGGGAATACCGTCGTGCCAATGTCGCGCCCGTCCATCACGATACCGCCTTCTCGTCCCATCTGCTGTTGCTGGGCGACAAGGGCCTTGCGCACGAAAGGCAGTGCCGCAATAGGGCTGACGTGATTCGACACTTCGAGCGTGCGTATCTCCTTCTCCACACAGACACCGTTCAGATAGGCATCGGGGCGCCCCGTCTCTTCGTTCAATTTGAAACCAATTTCGATGTCAGGCATCTGTGCCTCCAGCTCTTCGGTCTTGATGCTTCCGTCTGCGTTGTACAGGTTGTTTTGCAGTGCAAAGAGCGTCACACAGCGATACATAGCCCCTGTGTCTACATAGATATAACCCACCTCGTGGGCCAGATCCTTGGCCATCGTGCTTTTGCCGCACGATGAGAAGCCGTCGATGGCAATGGTAATTCTTTTCATATCGATCAATTAAAGTGAATAGCTAATATTGATGAGCAAAGACGATGCGCTGACGTGATACTTGGCATAGGCGAGATGCAGTTTCAGTCGCTCCAACATCAAGCCTCCGCCAATCGAGAGACCTGCACCACGTGCGCTCAGTCCCTCGCCGTTGTTTACCTTCATCTCTGCCACGCGCAACGGGTTGTAGCCCACAGCCAGATAGAACTGCTTGCCCAGTGTGAGGTCGGCTCCGACCACGATGTGCTTGCCGAAACTATTCTCCCAGTCGTTCAGTTTCACCAGCGTGACCGACAGTCGGAGAGGCGAACCCAGTAGCTTTTTCGAGACACCTACCTGCAAATCAAGCGGCATGCGCTCGAAATCGTCGTCGAAAGCCTTGACCTGTCCGCCCAGGTTTTTCGCCACAGCCGAAATGCTCCACTCGCTGTCTTCATGGAAATAATTCAAGCCGAGATCTACGAGTACGGCCAGCGAGTTGTAGTTACCCATATACGAAGCAGCCAATTTGGCCGTGATGCCGCCGCTGATGTGACTGGTCAGTCCGTAGGCAAAGCTGCCGGCGACAGCCAGGTCGCGTGCTCCAAAAGTACCTATCTGCTCTCCCTGCTGGTTCATTTCCTTCATCTTTCCATAGTCCATGTACCGACCGCTGACGCCCCATGTGGCGCGGTCGCCCCATGCCTTCACGAACGAGGCACTACCCGTAACTGTGCCTTGCATGTAGGTCATCATGTTCAGGTTCAGCGTGCGGTCGCTCACATTTTGCAGAAGTGCAGGATTATGGAAGATAAGGGTGGCATCGTCTTCGGCCAGCGTGATGTTCTCACCACCCAGTGCAGCCACATGGGCGCTTACGGGCAGTCGCAAAAAGTTGAACGCGTTCTGACTTTCTTGCGCATTCGTGCAGAGCGCAACAAGGACAGCGAAGACGATAAAAACACTTTTTTTCATCTAAAGAACTTAAATTTCAGCGCAAAGTTAAAAAATAATTGTGAATTATGAATTACGTCGTCGATTTTTATTCGTTCTGCTTGCAAAGAATTATGAATTAATTCGTATTTTTGCAACTCAATTTCGTATAATTAACGGAAGAAACGTATTTTTATTATGGAAATAAAGAAGAGTGTAAAGGCTGACTTGGAGGCGAAGCGCCCACAGAGGTTCTTGCTGGGCCTGGTGATTGCACTGGCCGGTCTGTTCGTTGCGCTCGAATATACCATAGAACCCGAAGACCCACTCGACGATCCCGAATTCCTTGAGCAGCTGGCAGCCGACGAGGAACTGGCTCCGCTCATGCGCAATGAGAAGGAGCTGGTGCTGGCACCGAAGGCCGAACCTGAGCCTGCCGTCAAACTCAAGGTTGTGGAGGAGGAAGAGACCGAGCAGGAGATAGTGGAACGGCAGCCGGAACAACCGCTCGAAGGTGATGTGACCGACATTCTGCCTGAGACCGACGAACCCGAAAAGGAAGGCGGCGAAGACGAGGTGCTCAGTTTCCGCGTGGTTGAAGACCTGCCTCAACCACCTGGCGGTTATGCGGAGTTCATCAAGTGGCTTACACGCAACCTGAAATATCCACCCGAAGCAGAGCAACGAAAGGTGCAAGGAAAGGTCATCACTGAGTTCATCGTCAACAAAGACGGCTCTATCACCGACGTGCGAGTCGTGGGTTCGCTCTCACCCGATTGTGACCGCGAAGCTTTGCGCGTATTGCGCATGATGCCCCGATGGACGGCTGGCATACAGAACGACAAGCCCTGTCGCACCAAGGTCTGCATCCCTATCGTGTTCAGACTATAGTAAACATCAAGAACAACTTGGTATGAATAGAATAGCAGTGTCTCTCTTCGGGATGATGGAAGAATATTTGAAATACTGAAATAACTATGCAAGAAAAAGAAAAACAAATCATTGGAGGACTGACCTCACATGAGATTCTAAAGAAAGTGAACGACGCGCTCGACCAGCTTCCCTACGACCGTCGCCCACAGTCGCTCTACGAACCCATTCGCTATGTGCTCTCTCTGGGGGGCAAGCGCATCCGCCCTGTGCTGATGCTGCTGGGCTACAACCTCTTCAAGGAGAATCCTGAGAAAATCATGATGCAGGCGCTGGGCTTGGAGACCTATCATAACTACACATTGCTGCACGACGACCTGATGGACAATGCCGATCTGCGCCGTGGCCACGAGACGGTTCACAAGCACTGGAATGCCAACACCGCCATTCTGTCGGGCGACTCAATGCTGGTGCTGGCCTATCAGCGCATCGCTCAGTGTGACGCCCGGCATCTGCCTGCCGTTCTCAACCTCTTCACTGAGACGGCACTCGAGATTGGCGAGGGTCAGGAGTACGACATGGCTTTCGAGACTCGCAATGACGTCCGCGAGGAAGAGTATATCGAAATGATTCGACTGAAGACGAGCGTTCTGCTGGCTTGCGCTCTGAAGATGGGTGCCATCCTGGCCGATGCTTCTCTGGAGGATGCCGACAACCTGTACAAGTGTGGCGAGCAGATTGGTCTGGCTTTTCAGCTGCAAGACGACTTGCTCGATGTCTATGGCGACTCGAAGGTGTTCGGCAAAGCCATCGGCGGCGACATCACTTCGAACAAGAAGACTTACATGCTCATCAATGCCTTCAATCGCGCCAATGCAGAACAGCGGGCAGAGCTGACGAAGTGGATTGAGGCCAAGGAGTTCGACCGTCAGGAAAAGATTGCCGCAGTCACCCACCTGTATGATGCCATCGGAATCAAACAGCTGTGCGAGGAGAAAATCAACTTCTACTTTGCCGAAGCTCGCAAGTATCTCGACAAAGTGGACGTACCTGATGCTTGCAAGCAGAACCTGCGACTGTACATGAACGAGATGATGAAACGAGAGTCGTAAATGGAGAAGACAAGATTTATTGACACCCATGCCCACCTGGACGGTGAGGAATTCAATGAGGATCGCGCTGCGGTGGTAGAGCGTGCGCAACAGGCCAGACTTGCCGCCATCTTCTTGCCTGCCATCGATTTGGCATCCAGCCGTCGCATTCTCGATGTGTGTCAGCAATATCCAGGCTTTGCCTATCCTATGGTCGGTCTGCACCCTGAAGAGGTGCGGGCCGACTATCGTAATGTCTTGGCTGAACTTTATACCCTTCTCTCAACCCTCCCCTCTTCTCGACGTCCTATCGCCATTGGCGAAGTGGGCCTCGACTATTACTGGAGTCGTGAGTTTGAGAAAGAGCAGTTGGCTGCATTCGAGACACAGGTGGAGTGGTCGGTTGAGACGCGCCTGCCTCTGATGATTCACTGTCGCAAGGCACAAAACGAGATGGTCCATCTGCTGAAGCACTATGAGCGCGAACTGCCTGGCGGTGTGTTCCATTGCTTTACGGGCAACGAGAAAGAAGCTGCGGAACTGTTGCAGTTCGACCGTTTCGTGCTTGGCGTAGGTGGGGTGCTGACGTTCAAGAAATCGCATCTGCCTGAGGTGCTGCCGGCTGCCGTCCCGCTCGACCGCATCGTGCTCGAGACCGATTCGCCCTACATGGCTCCCGTCCCGATGCGCGGACAGCGCAACGAGCCTGCCTACGTGGCCTACGTGCTACAGAAAATGGCTGAGAGCTATGGCATCAGTACTGACGAACTGGCCAGGCAGACCAACAAAAATGTAAAGCGGGTCTTCGGCATTGAGATTTAAATAATATTAATTTCTCTTTCCTCATTTCTCGATTCTCGTTTTTTAGTCGTACCTTTGCACCCGCAAACGCAAGGAGAGATGCTCGAGTGGCTGAAGAGGCACGCCTGGAAAGCGTGTGACCGGCAAAACCGGTTCGCGAGTTCGAATCTCGCTCTCTCCGCTCCATCAAATTAGAACCCGCTGAAGACCAGCGGGTTTTTGTTTTTCCCTTACAAACGACTCAAGTAAACTTACCCACAGTTATGAAATATCAGACTACAAAAAGAATGGAGAAAATCAGGAGAAACATCTGGATAATAACCGTCATACTGGCCCTGTGCAGTTCTTCGGTGCTGGCAGCATGCGGTAACAGCGATGCCGCTACAGGGCAGGACAGCCTGACGGCTATTGCCGATAAGGTATGGACGTTCAGCCTGAGCCATCCCGACGGATTCACCATCGACATCCGCACGATGACTGAGCCGAAAGAGGGTATTGCTGTCAGTTATGCTGAAACTCAGCACAGCCACTCACGCAACCAACTCGAAAAGGTTGTCAGCCATGCACTCAGCCACGATGGCTATGTAGGGGGCTGGCTGAACACTGAGGATGGATTGTATTACTTCGACAGCACAAAACTATTTCCTGAAACATCGCTCGGCAGTGCCATCCAGTTTGGAAAAGAGAACAATCAGCAATCGGCTTTCGTCCTTTCCACTTGCACCGACATTCCCGTCAACGGAAAGGTGGCTCAGATTGTGGAACGCGACACGCTGCTTGTCGGCACGACAGGCGACTACCGTCCGCTGTCTTTCTGCGAAGCTGACGGCACTTACTGGGGCTATGGCATAGAGGTTGCCAAGGCGATTGCCGGCAAGCTGGGGGTAGGCATCAAGTTTGTCAAGACTTCCTGGCCCACGCTGACAGCCGATGTGCTGACGGAGCCTCAGCTATTCGACCTTGCCATCGGCGGCATCACCATTACCGATGCCCGTAAACAGAGCATGCTGATGAGCGAGGGCTATCTGGCTAATGGCAAGACGATTCTTTGCAGAGCATCGGAGCGTGAGCGATACAAGTCGCTGGCTGATATCGACAAGCCCGAAGTGCATGTGATGGTGAACCCCGGCGGACTGAACGAGAAGTTTGCCAATGAGAACCTGACTCATGCAACCATCATCGTGCATCAGAAGAACGAGGAGATTCCAACGCTCATCGCAGAAGGAAAGGCCGACGTGATGATTACGGAAATAACGGAGGCACCTTATTACGTACAGACGGACACCCGACTGGCAGCCCCTCTGTTGAATGCTCCGTTCACTCACGGACAGATTGGTGTGCTGATGCAGAAAGGCCAAGAAGATTTGTTGCAGATGGTGAACAACACCATCCAGCAGATGAAGTCGGATGGTACTCTTCGCCGACTGCACGAGAAGTACGGGTTGGTGTATGCTTATTGACTGCGATGCAGAAAATGTATAACCTCTTAAAGCTTAGAATACAGAAAGGACAGTAATGACAGACCTGTTATTTGAGCACGCGATAGAGCAGAGAGCCGAGTGAGATGGCGATGCTGACACCACGCACCCACAGACGAGTGGTGGTACCCACCTGTGAGTTCTGCACCATAGCCTCATTTGGCTCCACATAGACGATGTCGCGCTGCTGCAAATAATAATAAGGTGAATTCAGAATGTTGGCATTGCGCATGTCAAGCTCATGCACCTCATAGGTGCCGTCGGCTACCTCGCGCAGCACCTTCACCTTGTCGCGCTTACCATAGACGGTCATATCGCCGGCCAAGGCCAGAGCCTCAAGAATGGTAGCCTTGTTGCGTGTGATGGTGAAGGTGTTCGGACGCTTCACCTCGCCCATGACCGTCACCTCGAAATTGTCGATGGTGGTGTTCACCAGATAGTCGGTACCCTTCTGGATGTAGGGCGCAATCTTTTCCTTGATGCGCTGATTGGTCTGCTCTATGGTCAAGCCGCCAATGTTAATCTTGCCAACCACGGGGAAATCGATGTCACCATTGTTGTCAACAAGATAATGGTGAACTCTCGGATAACCGTATGTAGTGATTCGATTGCTGGTGATTTCCAGCGGCTGCGGATCTCTGGTATTGAACTGCATCACGGCTTCCTTCTGACTGGAAAACACGAAGATAGAGAGCATGTCTTTCGGCTTAATCGTCATATCATAGAGGCCATTGGTGCCTGCGTCCTTGAACCCTTTGGCATTCTGGAAATAAGGCACATCCTTGTAGTTGGCGCAAGACGACACGATGACGATAAGGAGTCCGGCGACTATGCTTTTCAGAAACTTATTCATAAACTTCCGTAAATATCTTGATATTCTGTTACTATCCACATTTTTGAAAAACGTTGCAAAGTTACGAAAAATATAGAAAACAATGGCATTTTAGTTTTAAAAAAGTTAAGTAGGCTTTTGTTTTGCGCTTTAATTTAACGAATTACGCAGAAATGAGACATGCCCGACATAAAAAAACAAATGATTTTGTTTTGTGCTGCTACCATTTTTTTGTAACTTTGGCCTTGCCGAAGTTACTCAGCACTCGGAAATGAAAAGAAAAGCTTGCTTTCCTTTTGCATTTCGCTCGTTTTTCCGTATCTTTGTCAGCAATTACGAACTAATCGAAAAAATTATGGAAAACTATCTTGCTGACAACGCACGTTATGATGGGTGCATGAAGTATGAGCGATGCGGACGAAGCGGCGTGATGCTGCCTCAGGTGTCGCTGGGCTTCTGGCATAACTTCGGCGGTGTCGATCCGTTTGAACGGAGCCGCCAAATCACCCGCTATGCTTTCGATCACGGAATCACTCACTTCGACTTGGCCAACAACTACGGTCCTCCCTACGGCTCGGCAGAAGAGACAATGGGCCGACTAATGGAGGACGACTTCGCTCCCTATCGCGACGAGCTGTTCATCTCGACCAAGGCCGGCTACGACATGTGGGCAGGCCCTTACGGCAATTGGGGTTCGCGCAAGTATCTGATGGCCTCGCTCGACCAGAGTCTCAGACGCATGCATCTCGACTATGTCGACCTGTTCTACAGTCATCGCTACGACCCAGAGACACCATTAGAAGAGACATTGCAGGCACTCGTCGATGTGGTCAGAGCCGGCAAGGCCCTCTACGTCGGCATCTCGCGATGGCCACTCGAAGCCACGCGCTTTGCCTTCAAGTATCTGAAGGAGCGCGACGTGCCTTGTCTGATCTACCAAGGCCGTCTGAACATGCTCGACAGGGCTCCGCAAGAAGAAGGCATTCTCGACTTGTGCGTCGAACACGGTGTGGGCTTTATCTCCTTCTCGCCGTTGGCACAGGGTCTGCTCACCGATCGCTATCTGAACGGCATCCCACAGGATTCGCGCATGTCGAAAGGCAAGTTCCTGAAGGAGAGCATGCTGACCGATAAGCTGTTGCAGAAGATACGCGGCTACAACGATGTTGCTCAGCAACGTGGTGAGACGTTAGCAGAGATGGCACTCGCCTGGATTCTACATCAAAAGGGCGTGACATCGGTACTGGTTGGTGCCAGCTCAACTGAGCAGCTGCAAAAGAACCTGAAGTGCGTCACGGCAGAACCGTTCACAGAAACAATCTAATTCCAATTGAAAATTGAGAATGGAGAATTGAGAATTATGATTACCTTGCCCATAGCAAAACTAATCATAATTCTCAATTCTCCATTCTCCATTCTCAATTGGGTAAGTTTTCAATCTTCAATCTTCGAACTGAGTGGATTTCTTACACCTTGATATGTTCTGAGAAAAGCCTTGGCAGAGCCGAAGGAGAGAAACATGTCAAGACGCACAGGGATATGATTGAGGTCGTCAGTGACATAGAAGCGAATCAGTTCGTTGTTCTTTCCATCTTCATGCTCAATGAACGAGAAGACCAGGCAGCGGAACTTCTCATTGGTCCCCTCAATCTTAAACGTTTCCTTTCCACGGAACTTCAGCCATGAATTTTTCAGACTCGAAGCATCGGTGATAGGCAGGTTGATGACATCGTCGACCTTCAGACGAGAGCCGTCAAAGTTGCGAGCACGCAGAAAGATGCTCATCATGTCGTAGACACAGTCCTTGTATTCCTTCTCCTGGCTGAGGTGCTCGCCACTCGATGTGATGGCATGCATCTTGACATGACAGTTACTTTTGGGATAGGAGTACCACAGCTCGTCCACATAATATCGCTTGCCCTCGCGAGCACCTTTGCGATGATAGAGCGGAGCCAAGTCCATGTTACAATAGCTGATGAGCGTGTCGCGCATGACAAACATGCCGTCGAGCCGCTCGTTGCCACGCGTGATGAGACTGGCACGGAATGCCTCTTGCCCCCCAAAGGTCGACTTGACCGTCGACATGCTGGCCGTTCCCACCTTCAGCCAGATGAACTTCCAGTTGAAGTAAAGGTCGTAGGCCAGGAACTCGCCTTCCTTGAAAGCCGTGTTCTCAATGCCGCACTGTGCGCTCGCTGTCAAGAGACAGGACACAAAAGCTATGACGGAAAGAATGCGCTTCATCATTGTCACTTCGTCTTTATTGGATAGGGGATGCCCTTTTCGGCAGCCCTTTGTGCGTTACGGTTCTGTTGTTTCTTGGCCTGATCGGGCTTCTGCTTGGTGATGGACTGCGGCTTCTGCCGATAGCGTGGCAGAGCGGTGAGACTCCATTTTCGGTTGACATCCCACTTCATCTTGCACTCCACCTGTTCATTGTTGTAGAATACAGGCTCAGCCTGCAGACCACTGTCATAGTCGCCGGTGTCCCAGATGCCGTTGCCGTTGTAGTCGACAAAGGCGCGAAGATAGTATTTACCAGGTCTCACATAGTAGAACTCAACGGTGTTGTCTACCACCTTTTCCTGACGCACCACCTTGTCGCCATTGTCCATCATCTGAACAAAGACGGTGCCGCTGTCAGGCACGTTCGACAGGGTGATGAACAGCGAGCTGAACTGGTCTTCGGTGCTGACCTTCACACCCTGTTTGATGGGCTTCGAGGTCAGGCCATAGATGTCGGTGAAAGCCAGTGAATCAACCTCCAGACTGTATTCTGTACCAGGGCGCCACTCAGCTTTCAGCACATACTGTCGGGCGGATACTTGCTCAAACACATGGGGCGACCGATACCACACGGAGTCAATCATTGAATACAGATGCACGGCCTCCATGTTACAGGAGTCGAGTGGTATGGGGAACTCGAAGTAGATGTTCTGCAAAGGAGACATCTGGCTCGATGCCGAAATCTTCACCTTGATGAACTCAGGCGGCATGATGCTGTCGTAAGGCTCGTCGCGCTTCTTTTTCTTCTCCTGTTCCTTCTCCCATTTCTCAATCTCTTTCTGTTTGTTCTTCAACCGCTTGGCATAGGGAACCTTGGGCATCGCCTCGATGGTGTCGGTCTTCGAGATCAGCAGTCCTGTGGTGTCGGTCATCATGTAGATTGCCTCCATCCGCAACGTGTCTTGATTGACCAGTGCCGTGTCGCGTAGCCAGTAGTGTATCGTGTCCAGTTTCTCCGAGGCCTCTATGACAAAGGCCCTGTCGGCATTGAAGTTCAAGCCTCTGATGACAGGCAGTGAGTCGCTGCCATAGCTGAAGTAGAAGCTGAACTTCTCCGGCTCTTTGCGCTCCGTCTTGATGAGACTGCGGAAGGTCTGCAACTCCTGAAAACATAATAAGGTGATGTCGTCGGGCAGGAAACGGGTATATTCCGTCGGTGTGATTTTCTCAATATGCAGCGAGTCGCGCCATGTGGTGTCCTGACGGATGGCCAGTGTCGACGAAGGCACAATCGTGTCGTTGTTGAAGCCGATCATCTCACTTTTCTGACTGAACACGAAGTTACCGTCGGCATCTTGCAGTGCACGGACGAAGTAGCGGCCCGGTGCCACACCCTTGATGACGAAACGGCCACTGCCATTGGTACGTGACACACGCGTCATGGGTACTTTATGGAAAGTGCTGTCCACGAAAGTGCTGTCGGGATAGAGGCCCACCAGCATACCTTTGATAGGCTCCAGATTGGAGGCATCGAGCGCATAGCCCGACACCTGCAGCGTGTCGATGTTCTTGCCCGTAGAAAACGAGAACGTGTAGTTGCCCATCGGGTTGCCCTCGTTATTATCGGAGATGGCATCGCTGAAGTCGATGGTATAGGTCATGTTCGGCTTGAGCGAGTCGCGCAGGTCGACAATGATTCGCTTGCCCGAAGCCTTGATGTCGGCCATCTCCAACTGCGGGGGCGATATGATCACCTTGTTCTGCGCATCTTCCAGCTTGATGAACTCGTTGAAGTAGATGGTGACGCGCTTCGACTTGACATCGATGCCACGGTCTTCGGGGCTGGAGCCGACCACATAGGGAGGGGTGTCGTCGAACCATCCGCCATCGGGATTGCCCATGCGAGCACAGGAGACGAGCAACTGTGTCGTCACCCAACAGCAACACAGGAGCAAGAAGCAGATGGTAAATCGTCTGACTATATTTTTCTTGTCGTTCATGAGCATCTTCTCACAATCTTCAATTTTCAATCTTCAATTTTCAACAGTTCTTCCATCATGTCGCGTGAGTTGCTCAGCCGCGGCACCTTGTGCTGTCCACCCAGCTTGCCCTTCCGCTTCAGCCATTCGTTGAAGAGTCCGGGCCGTGCCTCGATGATTTCCAGCGGTTGCAGCGTTATGTTCTTGTAGCGCTTGGCCTCGTAGTCGCTGTTCAGCTCCTGCAGTTTCCGGTCCAGGATACTGGCAAAATCCTGCAAGTTGGCTGGCGACTTGGCAAACTCGATGAGCCACTGGTGACGGCACTTCGCATTGTTGTCCATAAACACAGGGGCAGCGGTATATTCGCTGACCACGGCTCCCGTCTTCTGACAAGCATAGCTCAGTCCTTTTTCTGCATTGTCGACAATCAGTTCCTCGCCAAAGGCATTGATGAAACTCTTGGTACGCCCCGAAATCACGAACTTATAGGGATTGGTCGACGTGAAGCGGACGGTATCGCCAATCATGTAGCGCCACAGTCCGCACGATGTCGAAATCAGCATGGCATAGTTCCTGCCTTTCTCCACGGCCCAGAGCGGAATAGGCGAAAGATGGGCATAGGGCGAAACACCGTCGGCAGGGTTCTCAGTCCCCTGTTCCAGTTCCTCGATAGGCACGAACTCGTAGAACACATCGTAGTCGAGCATCAGCAACATCGACTTGTCCGACGGATCGTCCTGTATGCCGAAGAACCCTTCGCTGGCATTATAGGTCTCCATGTAATGCATGTTTGGACTGGTGATGAGATGCTCGTACTGCTCCCGATAGGGCGTGAAGGCCACACCGCCATGAAAGAACACCTCAATGTTGGGCCACACTTCTTCCAGATGGGTCTTGCCCGACAGCTCCATCATGCGGTTCAGCACGGAGAGCATCCACGAAGGCACGCCGCTCAGGTTGGTCACGTTCTTCGACATGGCCTCACGGGCTATGCGGTCACGCTTGATCTCAAAGTCGGAGAGCAGTGCCGTCTTCTTCGACGGAACGCGTATCAGGTTGACCACCGGGTTGATGTTCTCAATGAGGATGGCGCTCAGGTCACCCACCAACGAACCGGGCAGGTTGTAGTTGGGGGCATGGCTGCCGCCCAGAATCAGTCCGCGCCCATCGAGCATCCGACTCTTGGGATTGTTGCGCAGGTAGAGGGCCACCACGTCGGAGCCTCCCCTGTAGTGAATGCGCTTCAGGCCCTCGGGCGATACGGGGATGAACTTCGACTTGTCGTTGGTCGTTCCGCTCGACTTGGCGTACCACTTCACGCGGCCCGGCCACAACACATCCACCTCACCCTGTCGCATTCGGTCGATGTCGCCCTTCAGCTCCTCGTAGGTGTTGACTGGTATGTTATGTGAAAAATTCTCGTAGCTCTTGATGGTTGTAAAACTATGGTTGCGACCATACTCCGTGTCTTTTGCCCTGCTGATGAGATGGGCAAGGACTTCGCGTTGCAGCGTTTCTCCTTCCTTCTGATGTCGCTCCAGCTCATGCATTCGCTGTTTGAAGAAAAATCTCGCTATCGATGTAAGACTCATGTTTCTTTTTCTGTAAAATCTTGTGCAAAATTAGATAAATCTCTTCTAATAGTGATAGGTTTTACATTTTTTTAATAGGTGTTATGACTTAGAATGAAGTTTTCGCTGCCCCGAGTTAGGTCACGCGTTCATTTTTTCATGCTGCCCAAGTTTCATATAGGTATGGGGCTTAGTCAAAAAATTGCCGAGGCTCTCTGCGTCCTTGAGAATCTCGGCGATTATTCTGTTCGGTCTCACTGAGGCTGGCCCCAGTTGAAGTTCTATCTATTCCCAACGTGCTATTTCCTCTTCTCTGATACTCCAGAAGACAAACAACCTACATCCTGCCGAGGATAATAGTCTTCTTCATTTCCTTGCTTTTTTTGAGTTTAGTTTATAGTTTTCTCAACTTTTCATTTCCTTTTCACTCGCAAAAGTATAGAAAAATGCCTGTCCACCGAATTATTTTCAGCGAACAGGCACATTCTTTCAACGAATGGAGGGGTTAAGGCTTCCCTCAGCCTTCATCTCTCAGCCCTCTTACAGATTCAGGGCATTGCTGATGGTGTATAGTTGTCCTTGGGTAGCATCATGATACTTCAGGGTCACCGACTCTCCACCAAAGCGTCCATAGATGACGAGTGGGGTAGAGCCAGAAACAGAGAGCTTCACCGTTCCGCGGCATTCATCGCCCACGAAGGCTCCTACGATATTGCCTGAGATGGGAGAGATGCCAGCCTTTCTCAGCAGACTCTCCGCAATCAGTGTCTTTGATACAGGATACTTTGCTGAGCCCAGCGTGAGTGGTGGTATGAAGTCCGTGTCGATACCTGTGGTTTCATCCGAGTTTATCTTGATATTGTCAGACAGCGTGAAGAGCTGCTTCAGTTTCTGACTATAATATCTCAGCGAGACGTTAACTGTCTGCGTGCTCGACTCGTTGCCCCAAACCTTGAAGAGGAAGTATACCTTGCCTTTCTGCAAGCTGGCATTTGATGCCAGTCCGCGCAACTCGTCGTTCACGAATACCGCCATCATATCATCTTCTGAGGCGTATGGCTGCAGTGTTTCCTCCAGCTGTGGCATCAGTATGGTCGAGTTTTCATAGATTGACACATCAGGCTCCTGCCAATTAGGCTTCTCCTGATTATGGTTCCAGTTCACCTGCCATGAGGGAACCTCACTCTGTGGCGTCACGGTGTAGGTTGTTCCCTGTCCGCCACCACTATTGCTACTGTCGTCGCTGCTGCTGCAAGCCCCCAACATGAGGCTTGCCAGCAGTGCGAATGCTATTTTTATCTTTTTCATTGTTTTATTGTTATTTTGTTGGGCGCCATTTTCTCTCGTTATGTCGACATGTCGTTATGTCGTTATGACGAAGGCGCCTTTACTTTATCACGACCTTGAGCTAAAGCTCGAGCTCGTTCACGCTCGATAAAGCATGAGCAAGCTCTGCTTTATTCTCACTTAATCACGACCTTGCGTCCATTATAGATATACACACCGATTTGGGTTGGCTTCTGTGTCAGTCGCATACCGCTGACGGTGTACCACTTACCATCCTCACGACTGTTGGCGTATGTGAAGTTGATGGCAGTAGGCTTGTCAGGGCTACCGATGACATCATTAGCCTTGAAGGTCATTATCTCACCCGTAGAAGCCACGATGTCGCCGTCGCGCTCTATAGCGAACCAGATACCATCCTTAGCCTCACCAGCGATGCTGAGGTACAGAGGCTCAGCGCTCTCTGTGTCGTTGCTGCGTGTCTCAGCGGCAGTAGCGTTGACCACAGTAGCCTCACCGACCACCTCACCGTTGCTATATGCTACCAGCACATCGCCAGGTTCTGTCTCGAAGCCTGCAACCACTGCTGTCAGTGACATCGTGTTGCGAGTCTTCTGTGTGGTGTTGCCGCTTGTGTTCTGCTTCAATACCTCACCAGAGTTGCTGCCCATGTAGTAGTATGGATAGGTGAAGTGTGTGCTATTGGTACCCTTGCGGAGCATCATGTAGCCCTCACCAGGTTTCATGTACTGCAGGTTGCCGCGCCAGCGACCAACGTTGCCCGACTTCGAGAAGTAAGCAAACTCCGTATGGCTCTTGATGACATCACCATCCTGTGCATCGTCGTAGTAGTCGCTCAGTGCGGTCTCTACGCTCAGGTTCACCGTTGGTGTATATCCGATGCCATGCCAGCCGCTCTTCACCTCGATGGTACGGTCAGCCTTATCCTTGATGACAGAACCCTCGATTGGGAAGTTGCAGTCCTTCTGCACCTTGATAGCATAAGAACTCTTTGGCGAGATAGCCACAGTCTGCTTGGTGCCGCCCTGCAGCCATTCATTATTCTTATATACCAGTGTCAGGGTGCCACCCAGTTCGGTTATCACGTCATCCTCAGACCATGCCATGTTCTTCAGCAGTGTGTTCACATCCTTCATCTGCTCGCTCTTGGCGTTGAATGATATCCAGTTCCAGCCCTTGTAGAGCTTGAAGTACTGCATATAGGTATCGCCGCCGTCGAAGCGCACAGGCTTGTCTGTGCCCACTATCTTGCCTTTCTCGAAGATGATGCCCGGTGTTGTCGTCAGCACTATCTCACGACCTGTGCTATACTGCCACAGGCGGAACTTCATATTGGTGCTGCCTTTCTCCACCTTGTCATATACTGTCAGATAGAGAGCCGTCTCACCAGTCTGTTCGGTGTGGCTGATGTTAGCATAACCGTGACAAACGTTCTCGTTGTCAAATACACCTACGATGTCGCGTGGGTCAGTGTCCAGTTCGCCATACAGATATACCTGTCCGCTGATGCTCATAGAGTACTTCAGCAGGTCGTTGTCTATATTGTCTGCCCATTCTGGTTTCTCGCCCTCCACTGTCAGGTTCAGGTACAGCGGCTCGGTTATGCCCTCTTCATCGGTCAGATATATTATCTCATTATATATGCCGATGTTCAGGTCCTTGTTGATTACAGCTGATACGCCTCCCAGACTCTGTGGTGCAAGCACGTCGCCATAGTTGCTGAGCGTGAGCCAGCTCGGACAATTCTCAATCTTATATGTGTGGCTTGTGGCTCCGTAGTTGAAGAATGGCAGTCTCAGCTCCTCGCCTACGCCATACTTGGTAGTGTGCTCAACTTGGTTCACCAACCACTCCAGGCTGCTGTTGGTAACAAGATAACTTGCCGTCTTCGGCGAAGCCATCATGTTGCCGTTCCTGTCCTCTACGTCGCGCACCGTCACATATATGTTGCAGTGGTGCAGCTTGGCAGCAGGCTCATCAAGCTCCACTAACAGCTGGTTACCCTTGCCTATGTACGAGAAGTTCAGGTTGTGCAGCTCTTCAAATGGTACCACCGGAGCAGCCATAGAAGCATCGATGTGTGCCGTTACCTTACTTATATCATCAGCAAACAGATAGTCGCGCACAGGTATGTTCGTAAACTGCATCGTCGCAGGATCCTGCTGGTAGCGAATATTGCGGTTTTCGTCCAGGTATAGCTTCCTGCTGTATGCATAAGGAGCCATGACTATTTCGTTGTTTGCATTGCGCTCCTGATGGTCGAAGCTCAGGTATGACATCAGTCCATACTCATCGCCCTGCGGACTCTTTGTCGCATAGCTGCTGATAAGCGTCTGCGGCAGTGCCTGCTGGAAGAAGAGCAGTTCGTCGATGTTACCACTCAGCGGCGTTACGCCTTCCTGAGTATCCACACCTGTAGTACTGTAACGGGTAGCGCCAATCATCATGTTCTCGCCGCTAATGCCGCCAAGACTGTCAGTGCCAAACGTCGTAATCTGCTTCTTGTCCACATAGATGTTTGCTACGTTGTGGGCACGGTTGACAGTCATCGCGTAGTGGTGCCACTGATTGTCGTTCCACTTGCCAGAAATCTCAGTAGCAAAGCCGTTTGAGCGATACATCAGCTTGTCCTTCTCAAATCCTATGTTGAACTGGTCCTTTGCGCCGCTGTCCTCCTTCAGTCCTCGTCCGTTTGACAGCAGTGTGCCGTCTCCCTTATTGTCGGTCTTAAACCAGAACATCAGCGTGTAGTCTTGCTCGGCGGTTCTGTTGATGGCATTATTAGTCAGTCGCATGCCCTTGTCTTCCTTGTCCAGGTGCAGCGACATTCCACGCGGTATTGCCCAACTGGTGCCTATCAACTTGGCATTGGCACCCTGAGTGTGGTCAACGGCATAGTCGCCAGAGCCTTCATTCATCGGGTAGTAGTCCACCAAGTCCTTCTCGTAGCCCGTCAGGCGATGCAGGCTGTATGTGCCTACTACTCCTGCGCTCATAGCACGATACCACAGGCGAGCCTCCATCATGCGGCCCTCGTAGTACTGGCTTGTTGAGCGTTCGAGCTCGTTGGTGCGTCCGAAGATAAGCGGACCTGTACCAGTATATGGGGCTTCTATCTTGTAGTCCTTGCCTATTATCTCGCCGTCACAGTAGAACATCAGTGTGCTGTTCTTCTGGTCTATGCTTATAGATATAGGGCTGAAGCCGCTCTCCTTGATTGGCAACTGCGATTCGAAAGTCTGCTTGTTGATTATCGCACGCAACCTTCTGTCCTTGGTCAGCCACAACTGCAGTTTTTGTCCGTTGCCTCCGTGTGAGAAGATCGGCATATCGCGACCCGTCTCAGCAGGATTTATCTGCAGGTCTATGGTCAGGTCCTTTCCGCTGAAGTTGCGCTTTGCTTCAGTTTCCATGCTTGCCTGTCCGCTGAACTGCACGCTCACCATCTCTGAGAGGTCGCCGTTGTTCACCTCGCCCTTCACCTCAAAGTTGTTGGTGCCGCTCAGGTTATTGTATTCTATATCCTCTGAGAAGTTGAACACTATATTCTCTCCTTGGTGCAGCAATCCGCTCTTTGGTTCAGGCGTGCCGAACAGTTGCGGACGGCGTGTATCCTTGATACCGCTGATAACATTCGACGGCGTGGTGAGGAATGTTCCGCCGTTGCGGCAGAAGAGTACGGCCCTCAGGTCGTAGCTGCGCTCTATCTCCCAGCCGTCGCCATAGAATTGCGTGACGATGTTGTCGTTTGGCTTCATCATCTCACATACGCCGTTAGCCTTAGCCATCAGTAGCGAGTCGGCATAGTACGAACAGAGGTTCGTCCACGTGTCGTCGCCACGCTGCGTTTCCTTATATTGGAATTCTATATGGTCAAAGTTATGCTGATGGCGGTCAAATCCGTTTATGGTCACAGGTATGTACCAACCGCGGTCAGGGTCTTTCTGCGCACTGGTGTTCAGCACCCACTTGTTGGCAGGCGCCGATATGTTCACCGCACCAGCCTCACGCAGGAAGTGTACGTCAAACGAAGCCGTCGTCGTAGTATGGGCGGCATCGCCAGGCGACATCAAGCCGAGGGTCAATCCCTCATAGTCGAAACCGTTACCTGCACGCACCTCCATTTCCAACTGCGTGGTCATGCCCGGCACTACCGATACGTTCATGCCGCCTGAGGTCAGCGTCTGTCCGTTTACGCTCAGCTTTGCTCCGTTAGGATTAGCCTGGTCCACTGAGAATAGCGTGAATACGCTCATGCCGCCAGTAGCCTCTGGCTTCTCGCTCTCGTTAGACAGATAAACCTTGAAGCGCGCAGCATCGTTTACAGACACGCCGCTCACACTGTGCTTGTCGAGGCTGAGGGTTGGGTTATTTATCTTCAGCGTGCGCTCGTCGAGCAGCGAACCAGCCTGGTAGAAGCGCGTCTTGCGGGCGTCCTCCCATGGGTTAGAGGTATAGCCGCCACGTGTGCGGAACACGAAGCTGCATGGCGAAGTGTGCTTAGGCACGTTAGCCTCCCTGCTCAGATAATCCATTGCCTCTTTGGTGACGTTCTGGAAGTTGTAGTTGCTATACACATCCTCCGGACTCCACTTGCCCGTGACAGTGGTAGGATCAGCCATCGGCACGCGATATACATCCACGCTCAAGCGGCTCGTTGGAGCAGCGGCGATGGTGAACGAGGCCGTACGGTTATACTGGTTCGACAGGCTGTTGGTGCCAATCGTCTTCGAGTGCAACACAGGCGTCAGCGTCCAACGGAAGTACCAGCCTCCAAACTTGAGTGAAGATTCCTGATTCTTCACTCCACCACTAACCGTCGGGTCGAGTTTCTTAAACGACTCCAGATAGCCGAAGAAACCACCGCCAATGTAGTTGGTAACGGTAGAAGCTATCGACGAGATGGTGCCTGTGCCCTTGCCTCCGAAGTAGTCGGGCTGCACACCGTATGGGAAGTACATCGACGTAGAGTTAGAGTAGCTGCTGCTGAACGTCTCGCTGTAGTTCACTCCCTGCGCACCGCCAATGTCGTAGCTGCTCACCAGGTCGGTGGCATTCAGCTTCTCGTGCTCGTTCTGGGTAATCATCTTTGTCCATGCATAGATAATCTCGCTCTTCTCAGCTATTTCGTCGGGGTAGCTGCTGTTCGCACCCGTAGGCAGCACTATTATGTAGTGCGTAGTGTCGTCTGGCGTCTCTTCAGTCGTGTTATACGTCTTGTTAGGCAGAGCAAATTTTGGGTCGTCTGGATTGCGCAGCGAGCGATATACAGGCTTGTGCGTAGCGTTTGCCACAGCCTGCGCATCCGTCTTGCTGCCAATGAACATCAGGTTGAGTATCTCGCCCACCTTGTCGGGTATTATCTGCTCCAGAATCTGCTTCTGCGAGTAAATGAACTGCGACTTGAGCTTTGGTCCGTAGCCGAGCGAAACGTCGCGCACCAAGTGGAACTTCTTGCCGTCGGCATCCTTGCCCTCGGCTATGTGTACCATCGTGCCATACTTGGCGTACTTCGCCATGTCGCCCTCAGTATTAGCCTGCCCGATACCCGTCCTTGCCAGTCGTGCCTGATACACAGAGTCGCTCACGGCACGTATGCTGGACACTGGCGCCACCTGCACGTTCTGCACCTGACCGATGTAGAGGTCGGCGTCGGCACCCACCATCGATGGGTCGCCGCTGGTGCTTATGGCGTCAGAGAGCACCATGGTGTGTGACCACGCCTTGCTGCCGTTATAGTTGAACACCAGCTCCGAGTATTTCACGTTCACCTCCTCCGAGCCATGCTCCACACCGTCAAATTCTCCATCATATGTACTCAACAATTCTTGAATGTCACCTACGACATCGCCTTCGAACCAATCCAACCTTTTGGCCAACGTGAAGTTAAACGACACGCCGCCAGACATTGACAGATTCATAGCATACGAGTTGTTGAGCGTAGCGCCCTTGGCGAGCGTTGACGAACTGTAGGCTCCTGGCGGGTCGCGCAGTATGTCGAACAGCAGCGGCTGGCCGTCTGTCAGCAGTTCCCTGGCGCCGCCTATGGGGAAGAGGTTGAGCACATAGGCGTGCAGTGGTTCAGCCTCAAAGTAGGTTCCGTCCTGCCTTGCACTGAAGGTCACTGTTCTCAGGGCGTTATCTGTGCCTATGGGCTGTGCCACGCGGTCGGCCTGCAGTGCGAAGGTGCCCTGTCCGAGGCTGTCCAGGCTCAGCGTGTCAACGGCCACGCCGTTCTTCAAGCCGTTGTGCATGGTAGCCACGCCGCCTCCTATGCGTACATAGTCAACCTTCTCTGCCGTATAGTCATTGTTATATACATAGCGCTCAGCCACCTGTACCTGTATGTAGTATTTACGCTCCAGGCTGAACACAGGGTGACCAAAGGTGTAGAGAGCCTTGGTCGTATCCTTAGGATTCATATATGCCAGCGGCACCTGCACTTTTTCGCCCTTCAGGTTGGTAGCGTTGTAGCTCTTGTCGCCTAAGTAGTCAAACTCGTCGTAGTTCAGCTGCCTGTAGGTAAGCTCCACAGGGCTGCGATATATTCTATTATATATGGCGTTGTATGATGCCTTTGGCTGATATATGGTTCTGTTGTCCACGTCCTTGTAGCTGCCCACGTAGGTAGTATCCTTCAGGGTTAGGCAGTCAGTCAGGTCTATTACGTCATTAGCCTGTCCGTTCTGATAGAGCGTAGGATAACCCTTGCAATATACCTGCTGCACCTTCCAGCGCACTGGCGGCAGCATCAGCATATACTCGCCTGTCACTGGGTCGGGCGTCACGTCGATACGCTTGCGCGTTGTCTTCGCCTTTGTCTGGTGAGCGCCGCCTGTATGCAGATATACGGTGTCGCGCTCAGTAATCTCAGGATGCTGTACATCCTTCACCAGCCATGACTTTGTGTCGCCCTCAAGTGCAAACACCATCTGCAGGTCGTCGCCCAGGTTATTCTTCGACAGGTTGTTGCCTAACGGCAGATTACCCTGGTCGTTGCCGCCCACTACGCGGCCGATGAGCCTCACCTTCGTAGCATCGCGGAAAGTGTATGCTGCTACGTCGCCGATGAAATTATGGTTATATATGCCGTCGTCCACAAATGTATGGTCGTCCTTCACCACCTGAATGGTGTTATTGCCACGCTTCACGCGGAATGAGAAGTTACCCTCCTCGTCAGTTTCCACCGGCTTGCCCGCTGCGTTGTGCAGCATCTTGCCGTTTAACAGGAATTTGACACCCTTCACTGGTATGCTGGTGCCGTCATAAAGCACGATGCCAGAGAAGCGCTTGCCATTAGTGATGACAAACTCGCTCACCGTCACGTCGTTTACCTCGCCATTGAAGGTTACTGAATATGAAGACACATCAGCCTCCACACCTCCTACAACGGTCACGTCATACGTGATGGTCGTCAGACCCTGATATGGCAGTTCGTCGGCAACGTAGTGTCCGCTCTCGTCGGTGCGTACTTCTATTTGCTCACTGCCACCTGATATGTTCACTACCACGTCGGCTATACCAGTGCCGTCATTGAAGCGCACGTAGCCCTCCAGTCGGCCAGTATTCTTGCAGGCGCCATCAGCCACTTGGGTTTCACTGGTTTGATTGCCCTCGCAGTCAGATGTCGCGCGTACCTTATATTGATACTTCATCAGCGGCGATACGGTCTTGTCTTCATAGGTCATCTGAGAGATATTAGTAGCTATCTCAACCCACTTGTCGTCGCCCTGACCTGCATCGCGACGATATACCGTGAAGAAGTCAACAGGGTTGCCGTCGGTGTTCCATGTCAGCACCACGCTGCTCTGGCGTGTCTCTGCTAACAGCTCCTTATCAATCTTGCCAGTGCTCTCGTGATAGAATACATTGCTCAGTACAGCATCTGAAATTTCGCTTTCTAACTTTTGGTATTCTACCGTGGTAGTTGGAGGCACTAAGGTGTTGTCTTTCGTTGTCCATACGGCAAGGCTGGGAGTTACGTTGCTCACGTTCGTACCGCCTGACGTGTCCGTGGTCTTGAATTTAGGAACGGCCTTGTCGTCAACAACGTTCCAGTTGCTTGAGCCTAATGTCGAAACCAACTGGCTTGCTGTAGGAGTAGCTGTACTGTTCATAATAGGTACGGCCTGCCCGCTGGCAGCGGTCCAGTTTTCTGTGCCCAGAGCCCTTACCAAATCGTCCGTTGACCTGTTGCCTACGGTATTGCCACTATTGCCCTGAGAATACCCACGGGTGGCATAGCTGTTGGAAACCGTGAAAGACGGCACATTAGGATGCAGGCGTGCCCACGTTTCGCAGTTGTCGAACTTGGTGCTGATTTCGGTGGGCGCAAAGAGACAGTTGCTAATATCGACACGACCGCTGGTATAGCCCACAAAACCGCCATTGCTGTGGCAGTTAGTGCCCTCAAAGCTGCCGTCGAACTTACTGTTGTTGATTCTGATGATTGAGCCAGAGCCAGCAGTAGCCACAAAACCACCGTTAGTAGCATCACCGTTCACGCTGGAATTGAGGGTAACCGATGACTGGCAATTCTCAATGTTGACAGTGCTTTCATCACGGAC
>CACXXD010000002.1 GCA_902771445.1 uncultured Prevotellaceae bacterium | reverse complement strand
GAAAAAGAACTGGAAGATATATTCGACGATCCGCTACTGAACTTAACGGAACGCGAAACCGAGCTGTTTGATATTCCGGCTGACATGAGAAGGGTAGTGGAGCAGAGAAACAAAGCCGACTACGTGGCGCAACGAAGACTGTGCGAGAACTTTGACGATTACAGGCACTTGTTCCAGCAGGTGCAACAAGACCTGAAGCATGGCAGGCGCAGTCTGGTGAGGCTCGCGAAGACGGAAAACATTGCGGCAGGCCACTTCTTCGTGGTGAGCGGGCAGCTGGTGCTGCTGGAGAGCATGGACGATGCAATGTGGACGGAGAATGTGAGGGGCATAAACGCAAGGACTCGATGTGTCTATGAGAACGGAACGGAGTCGAACATCTTGTTGCAGACACTCCGCAAGAGTGTGATGACCGACGGCTATGTGGTCACCGAAACGCAGGAATCGACGGAACGGACGTTCTTCAGCAATGACGATCTGGCTGTCGGCGACAAGGTGACGGGCTACATCTATGTACTCCGTTCCTTATCGGATGCTCCGGCTGTCAGGAATCAGCCGAATCTATACAAGATAGGATTCTCGACCAATGCCGTTGAGGAGCGAATTGCCAACGCAGAGCATGAGCCTACCTATCTGATGGCACCTGTGGAAGTGGTGGCAACTTATAAGGTGGTGAACATGCATTCGCAGAAATTTGAGGACTTGGTGCATCAGGTGCTGAAGGCGGTGCAGTTCAGCGTGACCGTAATCGACGATCAGGGCATGGCGCATGAACCGAAGGAGTGGTTCGTGGTGCCTCTGCCTGTGGTCGATAGTATTATTGCGAGGATACTGGACGGCACCATTACGGCTTATAGTTATAATGCTGAGATGCAGTGTCTGGAGAAGACGATTGTGAGGCAGGCATCTGCTTTCGACACATCGGGGCTGAAGGTGCTGACGCTGAACATCTTGAAGAGGCAGTTTGACGAAATCATGAATGGAACGAAGAAAACGGTAAGTCGCGAGCTGAAACAGTCGGCCTTGAACAAATTGACCTACGTGGACGAGGCCGACGGCAAACGGTATCTGCGTCGTTACGATGCACTCAGACTGTATGTGGGCTGCCGTAAGAATGGGGAGAGTGCTTTGGTTCAGGTGGTCGACACCACTTGTCATGATGGCATGGTGGAGTATCGCATAGGCATGATAATAGAACACCTGGGCCTTCTGTAAAGACCCAGGTGTTGCTTGCTTTATTCCCGAATGATGACGGATGCTCAGGGATGCCAGTTGTCGGCACGCTGGAAGACGGCTTCGAAGGTGATGGCATTGGCTTCCTTCTTCGTGAGCTGACGGCTCCAGGAGGTACGCTGGTCGGTGGCGGCCCCTTCGCCTTTGTTGTCGAACTCAAAGTAGCGGGCGGTCTGCTCGCGCTCTTTCTGCCAGTGATGCCAGCCTTCGGGACGAATCTGGCGGGGCAGCGTGCAGTGCATGAAGAGCGTGTAGCCGTAGTCGCGCCACGGACGACCAAGGTAGAGCTTGGAGACATTGTCGGCAACGGTGATGGTACACTGGTTGAAGATGTAGCCGAACTTGGCATCCTTGGGCGTGGAGGCAGCGGTGATGTAGCTGTCTGCCTTGCCGTGGATGGTACACTGCTCGAACCAGGCGGTCGAAGGGCCAAAGATGAAGTCGGTGGTGCCTTCGATGTAGCAGTGGTCGAACAACAGGCGAGTGTAGGGCATGCCTGTGTAGATGGTGTCCTGGTGTCCAAGGAATCGGCAGTTGACGAAGCGCAGACGGTCGCCCTCGGTATGGAGCGCCACGGCCTGTCCCAGTCGGGCTGAGTTGTTCTCGATGGTCAGGTTCTTCAGCGTGATGTCGTTGCCCTCAATCTTCAGCGTGTAGGTGCGGAACGTACTCAGTGTGCGTTGCTGTGCTTTCGACTTCTGACTTTCGTCGGCATTCACGTCTCTGAACTCATAGCTGTAGGGTATGTTGGCATGGTCGTCGTAGGTGATGACGGTTGCATCGCGGTCCTCTCCGCAAATCTCGATGTTCTGCAGCCACTGCGGAATGATGAGTTTCTCCTTGTAGGTGCCTTTCTTCACATAGATGACCTTATGGTAGTCCATGAAGGCGCGGCAGACCTCGATGGCTTCGTCGATGGTGCGAAACTGTCCTGTGCCGTCGCGAGCCACGACAATCGTGTCGGGGTTGTCGTAAGGACTGGCCGCAAACAGGTTGGCAAACGAGAACTGGCTGAGCAACAGGGCCAGCGTGAGGAACACAGACAGACGGTTGATGGGATTCTTCTTCATAGCGGGAAAATGTTTGGGGTGACTACATGATGCGGGAAATCTCCTTTAGACCTTCGACGGACTTCAGACTGTCCATGATTTCTTTCAGGTCTTCGCAGTCGTGGACACGCAGGTCGATGACACCGTCGAAGATGCCGTCTTCGGTGGTGAACGTCAGTTTGCGGATGTCGATGTTCAGCTGATTTGAGATGACACGCGTCACCTCGTTGACCAAGCCCCGACGGTCGATGCCCGCCATGTGGATGGAAGCATCGAAGAAGAGCTTCTTGTGCATGTCCCATTTGGCATCGAGGATGCGGTTGCCATAGCTCGTCTTCAGCATGTTGGCCACCGAACAGGAACGCTTGTGAATCTCAATCTGGTTCTTCTTGTCGATATAGCCCAGGACATCGTCGCCTGGAATGGGGTGACAGCAATCGGGGAACTTGTATTGATGGATGTTGTCGTCGGTGATATAGATAGGCTTCTTGCGATTGAACTTTTCGGGAACGGTGAAAAGTTCGGGCTGGGCTGCCTCTTCCTTCTTCTTCGACTTGACGAAAGGCACGTATTTGAGCCAGTTAGTACTGCTTTCGCTCTTCTTGCCCTTCAGCTCGTCAATGTCTTTCTCGCCCAGCAAGACGGACTTTTCGCCCAGTGCAATGAACAGCTCTTCCTGGTTCTTCATGTCGTGGAACATTGCCAGCTGGTCGATGATGGCATCGCTGGCTTCGAATCCGTTCTTGGTCAGCCAGCTGTTCAGCAGATTCTCGCCTTCCTGCAGTACTTCACGGTTGTCACGTCGGAGGATGGACTGGATCTTGGCCTTCGCCTTTGCCGTATAGACAAAGTTGATCCATGAGGGCGAAACATGCTGCGACTTAGAGGTGAGAATCTCCACCTGATCGCCGCTCTGCAGCTTATGGCTCAGTGGCACCAATTTGTGATTGACCTTCGCACCAATGCAGTGAGAACCGAGGAATGTGTGGATGGAGAATGCGAAATCGAGCGCCGTACAGTCGGCAGGCATGGTCTTGATTTCGCCCTTTGGCGTGAAGATGAATATCTCGCTGGCAAAGAGGTTCAGTTTGATGGCATCGAGAAAGTCCATGGCATCGGGCTGCGGGTCGTCCAGAATCTCCTTGATGGTGTGCAGCCACTCGTTCATTTCGTTCTCGTCTTCGCTGTATTCGCCCCCCTCCTTGTATTTCCAGTGGGCGGCCAGGCCTTGCTCTGCAATCTCGTCCATGCGCTCAGAACGGATCTGCACTTCAATCCAAAAGCCTTCGGGCGACATGAGCGTGACGTGCAGTGCCTGATAGCCGTTCGACTTGGGATGGTTCACCCAGTCGCGCAGACGATCGGGATGGCTCTTATAGATCTGGCTCAGTTCGACGTAGATGTTGAAACACTCCTTGGCTTCCATCTCGCGGCTGGTGGGCTTGAAGATGATGCGCACGGCCAGAATGTCGTAGATGTCGTCGAACGATACGTGCTTGTTCTGCATCTTTGTCCAGATGGAGAAGGGTGTCTTGATGCGCTCTCTAATTTCATATTTCAACCCCATGCGCTTCAGTGTTTCCTCGATGGGAGCCGTGAAGTTGTCGAACGACTGATGGCGCGAGACGCGGGTGGCCTCCAGCTTGTTGAGGATGTCTTGATATTCTTCGGGGTGTTCGAAACGGAAACTCAGGTTCTCCAGTTCCGACTTGATTTTGTTGAGTCCCAGACGGTGGGCCAGCGGAGCATAGAGATAGAGCGTTTCGCCCGCAATCTTGTATTGCTTGTTGGCTGGTTGTGAGTCGAGCGTGCGCATGTTGTGCAGACGGTCGGCAATCTTGATGAGGATGACACGGATGTCCTCGCTCATGGTGAGCAGCAGCTTCTTGAAGTTCTCTGCCTGTGCAGAAGCTTGTTCGCCAAAGATGCCGCCACTGATCTTAGTCAGACCGTCGACGATTTGCGCAATCTTAGGGCCGAACATGTTTTCAATGTCCTCAACAGTATATTCGGTGTCTTCGACCACGTCGTGCAGCAGGGCAGCACAGATGCTGGTAGACCCTAGCCCGATTTCGGAGCAGACAATCTGTGCCACGGCAATGGGGTGCATGATATAAGGCTCGCCCGACAGGCGGCGCACACCTTTGTGGGCCTGCTTGGCAAAGTTGAAAGCCTTGGTGATAAGGTCGGTCTTCTTGCGATGACGCGAGTTCAGATAGTCGTTCAGCAGTACTTGAAATGCATCGTAAATCAGTTTCTCATCAGCGGCTTCGCGCTGTTGTTGTACTTCGTCCATAGTGACAGTAAGTATTGATGTTGGCAGGAAGAATTAAGGTAAAGTAGCAGTAATGCAAAAGAGTAGAGGAGGCAAGATAGCGAAAGGCTATCTTACCTTGAGTTTCTTGCCGGCACGAACGTTGTTGTTTTTCAGACCGTTCAGCTGTTTCAGCTTTTTGACGGTAGTGCCGTTGCGCTTGGCAATGGCAGAAAGCGTGTCGCCTTTGCGAATGGTTACGCTTTGGCTACCGCCTTGACGGTTCCGACGGCCACGCACTTTGCTCTTCCGCTTGCTTGAGGATAGCTGACGGTGGTCCACTTCAACCTCATAGCGCTTGGTCAGGAGTTCATTCGTCTTGTAGCTGTAGATGGAGTCTTGCAGGTCAATGAATCTGGCAATGTCGTTCGGTATCAGTCGGATGGCCGAAGGCTTTGTGTTGCCAGGCACCACATTGCGACGGTAGGCAGGGTTCAGCGAGCGCAGCATCTCAACATCCACTCCGAGCACGTTGGCAATCTGGTCAAAATGGACATCGCGGGTAACCATGACCGTATCGGTCTTGGGGGGCAACTCGCATCGCATCGGGCAGATGTTGTGCTCGCAGTAGTAGTTCATCACATAGTTGGCTGCAATGAAAGCAGGCACATAGCCGCGTGTCTCTTTGGGCAGATAAGGATAAATCTTCCAGTAGTCCATCTCGCCTTTGGCACGGTGGATGGCCTTGTTGATGGCCGAAGGACCGCAGTTGTAGGCGGCGATCACCAGATTCCAGTCACCAAATATCTTGTAGAGATCCGACAGGTAGTGGGCTGCGGCATAGGAGGCTCTGACCGGGTCGCGGCGTTCGTCGAGAAGAGAGTTGATTTCCAGTCCGTAGTCTTTGCCTGTAGAGACCATGAACTGCCAGAGTCCGGCAGCACCAGCACGTGAGACGGCATTGGGTTTCAGTGCCGACTCGATGATGGGCAGGTATTTCAGTTCAAGAGGGAGCTGGTAGAGTTCCAGTGCTTCCTCGAAGATGGGCATGAAGAAGTTTGAGGCACCCAGCATGAAACTGACCGAATGGCGCAGGTGTCCCGTGTATCGCTCAATGAACGTCTGCACCACTTCGTTGTAGGGCATTTCCATCACAGTAGGCAATCGCTTGAGTCGCTCCATATAGGTCTCTTTGCTGAAGACCGGGTTGATGTCGCCCATCTTGCAGTCTTCGTCGGTCGAGAGATAGGTCTTGGCATGATAGAGGCTGAGCAGACTGTCCAGATCCTCGTTCATTGCTTCGGGGAAGTCAATGTCATCGCTTGCAGCCTCTTCGCTTTTCGTTGTCGTTGTGACTTCTTCCTCGTCGTCATCCTCTTCCTCGCCGTCCACAATTTGTGCGTGCATGGGTGAGATGAGCAACGAAGACTGTATAAAGAGGAACGCAGCGCTGAACAACCAGCGCTTTGCTCCTAATCCTGTTTTATTTTTCTTCTCTTGATTCTCCATTTCTTAAAAGTTCGTTTTAAAAGTTCAGACTGCAGTTCACACCAAAGGAGGTGGCATACAGAGGATTCCGTGTTGTGCCAGAGCCGATAACGGTTGGGCGAATCTTCATGCTGAGATCTTTCGAGATGTCGAAGTCTGAAAGCTCAGCATCCACATACGCGTCGATGACAGAGATGGCATAGATGCCCACCATGACAAAGAAACTCATGTCGCGCCAGCGCCGATACTTGTCCTTTCGGTTCTTGAACACCTGCTTGTAGTAATCCACATTCGTATTAGTGATCTGTCTACCCAGGTGCAGGAACTTGTTGAAGCTGTTCGTGTTAGG
Organism: uncultured Prevotellaceae bacterium; assembly: GCA_902771445.1. GTDB lineage: Bacteria > Bacteroidota > Bacteroidia > Bacteroidales > Bacteroidaceae > Prevotella. The sequence goes on along the minus strand of CACXXD010000002.1, from coordinate 41,017 downwards.
GTCGCTGTCCATGATGTCCAGATAGGCCTGCTGATAGTCTTTATACATCATGCTGTTCCAGTTCAGGGCATAAATACAGCCAATGAATCCTCCGTAGAAGATGGGCAGTTTCCAGTATTTACGGTTGTAAATCTGTCCACCGCCGGGAATGACCAGTGCCAGCCACATGGCCCGTTTCGGATCGGGCCGCCACGTTGTCCAGTCGCGCTTGGGCTTCGGTGTCTTGGCAGGCTTGAGTTCCTGTTCTGGTCGTGTCATGGCCTTGATGGCTACGATGTCGCTGCTGTCCTTCTCCATTGCGTTATACATCGAGTCAAGCGCGGCAACGATACTGTCGCCTGCCACTGCCTTGATGGAGTCTCTGACCACAGCCACGACCGAATCATTGACCACCACCGCAGGCAACGAGTCGCTGACTGCCGACTGCGCCTTGCCCTCACCGATGCCCAACACCCAGAAGAGCAACAGCGACACCCACAACATGCGTGTGCGTGTAATATTATATAGGTGGCGTGTCAACTTTTCAGACGGTCTATCAAGTTCATGATGCGTTCCAGCTCGTCTTCATTGGCGAAAGGTATGCTGATTTTACCTTTGCCCTTAGGCGAGCAGGTCATCTGTACTTTCGTTTGAAACAAGTCGGCCAGACGGTTCTTCAGGATATTGAACTCCTCAGGCAGTTTGGCTTTCGAGGCAATCTTCTTGTTGGCCGACTGCACATCGTCGCCATTCTTCAGCATCTGCACCATCTCTTCCACCTTACGCACGGAGTACTGGTTCTTCTGCACCTCACGGAACAGTTTCAGCTGCATGGACGGAGAATCGATGGAGAGCAGCGCACGGGCATGGCCCATGTCAATCTCATGATTCTTCAGTGCCATCTGGATCTGTGCGGGCAGCTTCAGCAGTCGCAGATAGTTGGTGACGGCTGTGCGGCTCTTTCCCACGCGCTCCGAAATCTTCTCCTGCGTCATTCCGGTCGTCTCGGCCAGATGCTCGTAGGCCAGTGCAATCTCGATGGCATTGAGGTCTTCGCGCTGTATGTTCTCGACGAGGGCCAGTTCCATGACGTTCTCGTCTTCCACTGTGCGGATGTATGCAGGGATGGTGGTCAGACCCGCCATTTGCGAAGCCCGCCAACGTCGCTCTCCGGCAATGATCTGGTAGCGGTCGGGAGCCACCTGACGCAGCGTGATGGGGGCGATGATGCCCATCGTCTGAATGCTGGATGCCAGTTCCTTCATGGCCGTCTCGTCGAACTCGCGGCGAGGCTGGTCGGGGTTAGGCTCAATCTGCTCAATGGGAATCTCGTTTAGATTCGAAGACCCCTGTGTCTTCACTTCGCTGGTGTCGATGAGCGCATCGAGACCACGCCCGTTGCCGATGTCATCGAGTCCGCGCCCTAACGCGGCTGAGCTCTTTGCAAATTTCTTGTGTACTGCCATGCTGGTATTTTAGTTTCTTGACGCGTTCTTGTTGATGATCTCCTTGGCCAGTGCCAGGTGGTTCTTCGAGCCGGTCGAGTCGGCATCGTACAGAATGACGGGCAGGCCGTGCGAGGGACTTTCCGACAGCTTCACGTTGCGCTGGATGACCGTCTTGAACACCAGTTCCTGGAAGTGACGCTTCACCTCGTCGTAGATCTGGTTGGCCAGACGCAGGCGCGAGTCGTACATTGTCAGCAGGAATCCTTCAATCTCCAGTCGGGTGTTCAGTTTCGACTTGATGATCTTGATGGTGTTCAGCAGCTTCGAGATGCCTTCGAGGGCGAAGTACTCGCACTGCACGGGTATGATGACTGAATCGGCAGCCGTCAGGGCATTCACCGTGATGAGGCCCAGCGAGGGCGAACAGTCAATAAGTATGTAATCATATTCAGAGCGAATCGGTTCGAGCAGTTGCTTGATGACCTTCTCGCGATTGTCCAGATTCAGCATTTCTATTTCTGCGCCAACCAGGTCGATGTGGCTTGGAATGATGTCAAGTCCGTCAATGTCGGTCGTATAGATAGCATCGCGCACATCGGCTTTGTCGATGATGCACTCATAGATGGAACAGTCCACTTCCTTGATGTCAACACCCAGTCCGCTGGATGCATTGGCCTGTGGATCTGCGTCCACTACCAATACGGTCTTTTCGAGTGTTGCAAGTGATGCGGCCAGATTGATGGTCGTTGTCGTTTTTCCCACACCACCTTTTTGGTTGGCAAGTGCAATAATTTTTCCCATTTTTCAATCTCTTTCCTATAAAACTAAATGAACTGCAAAATTACATAATTCTATCGAGAAAATGCAGGTAAAATGCAATTTTAATTTTTTTTAGGCTCTTAAAATGACATAAACTCAGACCGTGGAAGTCTGAGTTTACGTCGCTATGCCTATTTCCGGCTTAAAAAAGTGTCAGTGTATAGAGGTAGACCACGGCGGCAGGGACAGCCATCAGTGTCGAGTCGAAGCGGTCGAGCATGCCGCCATGTCCGGGCAGCACGTTGCCACTGTCCTTGATGCCCAGTGTGCGCTTGAACAGGCTCTCTATCAGGTCGCCCCACGTGCCGAACACGACGATGACCAGTCCCAGGCCAGCCCATTCGATGGCCGAAAGTCCCAGTTCGTTGGCTCCGTATTGCTCGGTGATGTGCCACAGCAGCACGGCTGCGGCAATGACCAGCAGACCTCCGCCGATGCTTCCTTCCCAGCTCTTTCCCGGCGATATGCGGGGGAACAGCTTGTGGCGTCCAAGCATGGAGCCGCAGATGTAGGCTCCTGCGTCGTTGATCCAGAGGAACACGAAGACGCAGAGCGGGGTTAGGTAGGAATACATGATTTCCTGTCCGTTGCTGCGGAATGCCAGCACGTTCAGCAAGGAGAAGGGCAAGGCGATGTAGAGTTGCGACATCATGGTATAGGCCCAGTTGTGGATGGGGTCTTCCGCCTTTAGGTAGAGTTCGGCTATCATCAGGTAGATGATGCTCACCAGATAGGGGATGAACACGCTGGAGGGTGTGAGCCCACTGTTATAGCCCGCCATAGCGAAAAACAGGAACACGCCAGCCGCAGTGGTAATGAAGCGGTTGATGGTCACCTGCGGACGGTTGTTGACAAGGCCGGCAAACTCCCAGATGGTCATTCCCGTTACCAAGGCAAAGAGCAGCACCATAGCACGCGGATTCAGAAAACATGTGACGATGCCTGCTACAAAAAATACACTTGTGATGGTTCTTACAACGAAATTTTTCATCGCGTTATCTTATTAAATAATTTTCTTTTCTGTCAATGCTTACCTTTTTGAAAACGCACCGATTTGGCAGTGCAACTGATATAGTTATGAGAATTTCCTTTATGAAGTAATCTCAGTTTCTTTACTGTCAATGTCTGCCATAAATTCATTGATTTTTAGTACATTTACTTGTGGGAACGGAATGTCTTTGAACTCGTTGAAATGAGAGTCTTCACTGACCACATAGTCTGCATTTGCAATGATTGCACAGTCAACGAATTTGTTTTCGTCAGGATCTTGTGTTATCAGCCCAAAGTGAAAATGAGGATCATATCGTAAACAGTAAGGGCTTCTTATGATAGTCGCAATTACATTGTCCGCAACAAGGGCATTGGTGAGTTTTGCTATGATTTCCCGGTATTCATTAATGATATCGTTGCTGACACAGATATAATATTGTCCATTGTCAAATGCAGACCATGCCCTATAGTATGGATTGTGTCGTGAAATCATCTGTAGTAGGCAATTTGTGTCTATGACAACGTGTCGCATCACTCTGTTATGTATGGAGTTCTATAGTGTGCAGTCCTTAAATCCTCAAGTGTTTTCTCGTTCCAGACCCCTTGATCCCAGAGCCTGTCCATCTCTTTCTCAGCGCGAAGGAAGAAAAAGTGGGAAATTGCTTGCTGCAATTCCTTTATTTCTTCCTCCGTTTTCAGATGGGACACCGCATTCAAAATTTCTATTTGAGCTGGTGTAAAAACTGGACTATTGGTAGTCATCATATTCTAACAATTTATTCGTTCTCTTTTTTCTCCTCTTCCTCTTTTGCCTTGGCTTCCAGCTGTTTGGTTCTTTCCGCAGCCATGCGCTCCGCGTCGGCACGCATCTGGGCTTCAAGCAGTTCCTCGGAACGGCTGACCCAGGGACGCTTGCCGAAGATGCGCTCCACGTCCTCAGCAAAGATGACCTCGCGCTCCACCAGCAACTGTGCCAGCTGTGCATGACCGTCCTTATGCTCGGTCAGAATCTGCTTGGCGCGGTCGTATTGCTCGTTGATCATCTTGATGACCTCGTCGTCCATGATCTTGGCCGTCGTCTCTGAGTACGGACGCTGGAACTGATATTCGGCATTGTTGTAGTAGCAGATGTTGGGCAGTTTCTCGCTCATGCCGGCGTATGCCACCATTCCGTAGGCCTGCTTGGTGGTGCGCTCCAGGTCGTTCATGGCACCAGTCGAGATATGGCCGATGAACAGTTCTTCGGCGGCACGGCCACCCAGCAGCGAGCACATCTCGTCGAGCATGGCCTCCTTCGTCTGCAGCACGCGCTCTTCCGGCAGATACCATGCTGCGCCCAGTGCTTGTCCACGGGGAACAATCGACACCTTGACGAGAGGATTGGCAAACTCCGTGAACCATGAGATCGTGGCATGTCCGGCCTCGTGGATGGCAATGCTGCGCTTCTCCTGCTCAGTCATCACCTTTGTCTTCTTCTCCAGTCCGCCGATGATGCGGTCTACGGCATCGAGGAAGTCCTGCTTGCCCACGGTCTTACTGTCGTGTCGTGCGGCAATCAGTGCGGCCTCGTTGCACACGTTGGCAATGTCGGCACCTGAGAAACCAGGCGTCTGACGGGCCAGGAAGTCCACGTCTACGCTGTTGTCGAGCTTCAACGGCTTCAGATGCACGGCAAACACCTCCTTGCGCTCGTTCAGGTCGGGTAGGTCTACGTGTATCTGACGGTCGAAGCGTCCGGCACGCAGCAGCGCTGAGTCGAGCATGTCGGCACGGTTGGTGGCAGCCAGGATGATGACACCGCTGTTGGTGCCAAAGCCGTCCATCTCGGTCAGCAGGGCGTTCAGCGTGTTCTCGCGCTCGTCGTTGCCGCCCATCGACGGGTTCTTCGAGCGGGCACGGCCCACGGCATCAATCTCATCGATGAAGATGATGCAGGGCGACTTCTCCTTAGCCTGAGAGAAAAGATCGCGCACGCGTGAGGCACCCACACCAACGAACATCTCAACGAAGTCGGAACCGCTCATCGAGAAGAAAGGCACGCCAGCCTCGCCAGCCACGGCCTTGGCCAGCAGGGTCTTACCCGTTCCTGGAGGGCCAACGAGCAGTGCGCCCTTGGGAATCTTTCCTCCCAGATTGGTATATTTCTGCGGGTTCTTCAGGAATTCCACAATCTCCTGAATCTCCTGTTTGGCACCAGCCTGTCCGGCCACGTCCTTGAACGTGATGCCCAGGTCGCCGCCTTTCTCGTACATCTTGGCACGGCTCTTTCCCACGCTGAAGATGCCACCGCCGCCCATGCCGCTGCCGCCGCCCATGCGTCGCATGATGAGCATCCAGACACCGATGATAATCAGGAAGGGGAACACGCTCCAGAACAGGTTGCTGATGAAGCTGTTGTTGCGCTGAGCCTCATAGGTTAGCTTTCCCGTAAACTTGTTCTCAGCCCGTTTCTCCTCAACAAATGTTTCCAGCTTGTCCAGGCTACCTATTTCTATAGATATATAAGGATCCTTGCCCACCTTGTCGACACCCTGCTTGAACACGTCGCGAACGTGCTCGGGCTTGACGTACATCTTCACGATGCCTTGCGACTTGTCGACGGTCAGTTTCGAGGCATAGCCTTTGTCCACGTAGCTCTGAAAGTCGGTGTACGACGACTCAACGTTGGGCATCTGCTGGATAGAGTTATTCTCGTTTGTCAGCCAGAATGCAACCAACGTGCCAATCACGACGATGTATATCCAGTTCATGTTGAACTTGGGCATGTTCATCTTCGGACCGTTGTTTAGATTGTTCTTGTTCTTATTCTGTTCCATTTCTTTTCTTAGTCTAAATCGGGTATGTGTGTCAGCTTGGCGTCATCCCACAGATGCTCCAGGTCATAATAGTCTCTCACGTCGGGCAGGAAGATATGTACCAGCACGTCGGCATAGTCCATAGCCACCCACTGAGCGTTCTCCAGTCCCACCACGTGGGCCGGCTTCTCTTTCAGCTCCATGCGGGCCATGTCGCCCACGCTTTCGGCAATGGCCTCGACCTGTGCGGGCGAATTGCCTTGACAAATAACAAAGTAGTGGCATATAGTGCCGTCGATTCCGCTCAGGTCGGCCACGGCAATATTGCTTCCCTTCTTTTCTTGTATTCCTTTGATAATCGTTCTAACTAATTTCTCTGTTGATTCCATTAAGTGAAAATGTAAATTAATGCATTTAAGTCTTGCAAAGATACACAGTTTTCTTGTAATTAATATTGAATCACGTCTTTTTTTGAGAATTTTTATAAAAAAGTCGCGAAAAATTTTGGCGGTTCGCAAAAAAGTTGTACCTTTGCAACCGCAAAAACGAAAGGACAACGTTGATGCAAACAAATTGGGGTATGGTGTAATGGTAACACTGCAGATTCTGGTCCTGCCTTTCCTGGTTCGAATCCGGGTACCCCAACAGATTAATCCGCTAAGTCACTGAAAATCAGTACTTAGCGGATTTCTTTTATTCCAAATTGGCGTGTTTTTGGCGTTTTATCCTGTTCCATAGTCCTTCCTCATACTTCGGGTTTTACCCGCATTTTCACAGAGAGTTACCTTTTGGAAATCAGCCCGATTTCGCGTGGGATGATGTTTCAACCCCTATCCATGCCATTACAGCACTGCATTCGCTTCCTTAGCCATCTTTTGCCCGCAGATCATTTGTCCATTGTAACTTTTAGCTCACCCTCCTCTTTCAGAGGACAGGAGGCCTACGGGTTTACCAAGTTCCGCAAATGTGACAAGCCTCGTCAAGTTGCAACTTGTCTTAGCCAATACGAATGTCGGGGTATTCTTAACAAAATGGACGACTCGCGCAAAAAAATGTTGCGCGAGTCGTATCTTCTTAATACAAAGAGATTTGATATGATAACAAATACTGCTGTTTATAATATGCTATTTCTCAAATGAAACTTTCGTCAACTTGTAACCGTAGCCTACGATGAGCATACCGCCCCGCTCGTCGACTATGGCCTTGCTGGCCTCAGTGTAAGTGAACTCGTAAGGGTTAGGCGTGTCGGCAGTCAGGTCAAACTGTGCCACCACCTGGTCCTCGGCATTGTCGCCCCACCACGGGGTGGTGACACGCATGGCGTGGTATCCATCTGGCATGTCGATGGTGTCGTAGTAGAGATGGATGGTGGCTCCTACAGGCACAGCAGCCATATCGTCAGCAGAGACGGTCACGTTGCTCTCTCCCCAGTTGATGTCGGTGCTACCCTCCCAAAGGGTCGTTTCAGCAGGTGCGACACCCTCAACAGCCACCACTTTCGTCAACTTGTAACCGTAGCCTACGATGAGCATACCGCCCCGCTCGTCAACTATGGCCTTGCTTGCCTCAGTGTAAGTGAACTCGTAGGGGTTAGGCGTGTCGGCAGTCAGGTCAAACTGTGCCACCACCTGGTCCTCGGCATTGTCGCCCCACCACGGCGTAGTGATGCGCATGGCGTGGTATCCATCGGGCATGTCGACCATCTCGTAGTACACCTGGATGGTGGCACCCACAGGTACTGCAGCCAGTGCTTCGGTAGAGACGGTCACATTGCTTTCGCCCCAGTTGATGTCGGTGGCACCCTCCCAAATGACCGTTTCCTTGATGCCCGGGTCTATGTAGGCTTCACGGCTTACGGTAAACATTCCGCAGCCATAGCGCACGCCGTCGGCATCTTCTATGTAGAGCGTGTATTCGCCTTCAGCCATGTCGGGCACGTCGAATGTGAGCCTTCCGTCGGCGTAAGAGGCGTTAGTGGCCTGCTGTGTGCCGATGAAAACCTTGCTGACACTGGTGACGTTGGTGCATTCGATGGTCTTGGTAGTTCCTATGGTGAGCCATCGCGAACGGCCGTCTGCTGCCAGTGACGGGTCAGTAGCAGCGGGCAGCACCACCAGCCTGCAGGTGCGCGAGGTTGAGAGTCCCTTGGTTGTGGTGGCCACTATTCTTACAAGGTGCTCACCAGCCAGCACGGGAACGTCGATGGATGTTCCCTCATAGACCTCGGCTTCGTCAATATACCATTTCACGGTTGTGTAATGGACGGGGGTGACAATGACATCGAAGGTAAAATTGGTGGTGCGTTCAATAGTGGCGATGATGCCGGGTTGTCCGCCCTCACCCTCGGGAATGTCAGTGTTAAGGATGCGTGGAGCATCGTTCTCGCCGGCTGTGAAATACGGGGCATCGTCCGACGAGCAGGCAGTGAAGGCTGCGGAAATGCTGCAGCATGCGAAGCAGACGGTGAGATATTTGATGATATTCTTTTTCATAATGATATACTATTTGCTATTTTACATTGATATCTGCCTTGTCCCACCACAGACGACGGTGCCAGTCATCGGTGCCGCCCATGCGTTCGAGCGCATCCTTGTAGTTCTGGCTGTTGTACTGGTTCTCCAGGATAGGATAGCGCAGGCGGGTGGGAGTTTGAAGGTTGTCGTCGTCATAGGTAAAGTCTCCGTAGGTCTTCAGCTTCGTGCGGTCGAGGATGACGGGATAGTCAGAGCGGCGCAGGTTGGCCCAAGCCTCCGAGGGATTCATCATGTGCAGTATCCAGGCCTGCGTGTTGATGGTTTCCTTGGCGTTGGTGGTCAGTGCGCCGGAGGCAATGATAGCGGTGATGTAGGCATCCGTCTCGGCATCCGAGATTTTGTTGCTCTCCAGATAGTGGTCGTTCAGCCACCAGATGGCAGCCTTCACACCGGCCTTGAAATGGTCTTCCACCGTGCCTGTCACGTTCCAGCCTTTAAGTTTGGCTTCAGCCAGCAGCAGTTCCACCTCGGCTGCATTGATGAGTGTGCCGGGACGGTCGGGCATCTCGAAGTCGATGTTGAGCATGGGGCGCAGCAGGCGTGCATCGTAGTTGTTCTTGTTGAAACCGGCATCGGGATAGCGGCTGACCCACTCGTCCAGTGAGGGAATGGCTCCGGCGGCGGGGGCGTTCACCCAATCGCTGTACCATGCTGCACCGGGGTTACAGGGCTTCTCGCCGCCCTCTACGGCGTTCAGGTAGCTCACCACGGCATCTGTCAGGTCGAGGTTCCACTCGCGGTCGGGCTTCACGTCGGTGCGCTTGGTGTTCAGGTAGTGGCGGCAAATGCGGTAGAGACGCGGATCGCCCAGGTCGCTCATAATGCTGAAGAACGTAGAGCTGATCATGGTGGGCGATGTGGGGTCCTGACCATAGAGAATCTCGCCGAGGGCATTGACGCGGAAATCGAGGTCGCGCGAGCCGTCATAGAGCGTGAAGGGGCCGTCGGTGTAGATGATGTAGGCATCGTCGGCTGCCGTAGCGATGTAGCCGCCGTCAGCAGCAAGCGCCTTTTCAAACTCCTCCTTGGCCTTGGCAGGGTTGACATCACTGATGCGCATGGCGTAGCGCAGGCGCAGTGTGTTGGCATAGCGCTTCCACGCAGCAGGATCGCCACCAAGGCTGGTCACGTCGCCACCGATGCGGTCGGTGCCAGTGCCCAGCTGTGCCACGCAGGCCGCCAGCTCTTCGAAGAAGAAGTTGTAGATGTCCTCCTGCGTGTCGTACTTCGGGTTGGCGATGCCCTCGGTATAGCCCTTGCCGGCATCCATGCAGGGCAGGTCGCCATAGATGTCGGTCATCACTGCCATGAGGAACACACGGTGGATGCGCAGTGCGGCATTGGTGTTGGGCAAGTCCTCAGAGTTGGCAATGGCATCGACGGTGTTCTTGATGGCCACGTTGTAGAACTGGTCCCATACGAGGCGCATCTGGTCGTCCTGTGCGTGTACGCTGCCGGCGTAGTTCGTGACGTTCCAGCCTCCGGCGAAATGCTGGGTGAAGCCTGTGATATAGCTGCGGTAGGTGTCCATCAGTCCGAAGTCACCGTAGGTCTGTAGCAGAGCCGTGGTAAGTTGTGCGCTGGGGGCTATCGAGGAGGCTTTTGTCTCGTCGGTGTTCAATTCCTCCATATAGCTGTCGCTGCATGAGGTGAGGGCTGCCGTAACACAGCAACACATAGACCAGGCGACAAGCGTTTTCTTAATATATCCTGTAATCATAATTTTTTCTCTGGTTATCAATTCTTTGCTTAAAACTTCACGTTGATGTTAAAACCATAGCTGCGGCGCGAGGGCAGCGAGCCATACTCCAGGCCCAGACCGGAGGTGTTGTAGCCCGAGTCAGGGTCGATGTTCGGGATGTTCTTCCATACGATGAACGGGTTGCGGGCCACGAACGACAGGCTTACGCCCTTCACCGTTTTGCCCAGCCACTTCTCGGGGAGGGTATAGCCGAAGGTTATCTCGCGGCATTTCACGTAGCTGTTGTCATAGATGAACAGCGAGGGACAGTTCTCCGTGGCCGTCTTCCAGTAGGACTCGGGGTTCACGGCGATATCGTTGGGGCGGTAGGTGCCGTCGCCGTTGTCGATGACACCGGCAACAACGAGCCCTTTGCAGTTGCCGGCTGCGCGCCACTCGTCCAGCGACATGTTGGCAGCCTTGCGGGCTTCTTCAGAAGCGTACCACTCCTCGCGGCCCTCCAGTGTTCCGCTGGCGCGACCTGTGGCGTATGCTGAGCGCATGGACATAGAGAAGAGGTCGGCACCGACCTTCACGTCGAAGCCTGCCGAGAGGCGGAAGTTTTTGTAGGTGAATGTGGAGTAGAATCCGCCCGTCCAGTCCCACGAGGCATTGCCGAGCGTGTGTGTCTTGTCGTCAACTATGGGCAGACCCGTTGAGGCGTTGATGATGACCTGGCCGTCGGCGGTGCGCTTGAAGTCCTTGCCGATGATAGAGCCGTAGTTCTTGCCCACCTCGGCACCTACGCTAACACCGCACCAGGTGGCCTTCTCCAGCTCGAAGTAGTCCATGCCCTCAACGAGCGAGCGCACCTTATTCTGGTTCTTGGAGAAGTTCAGTCCGGCATCCCAGGCAAAGCCCTTGTAGTCGATCACACGGCCGTTGAGGGCTATCTCTATACCCCGGTTCTGTATCTCGCCGGCATTGACCAGCCGGTAACTGTAGCCGGAAGTTGACGACGAAGCCAGTCCGATAATCTGGTCTTTCGACAGCTGGTCATAGTAGGTCAGGTCCAGTCCCAGACGGCCTTGCAGGAATTTCATCTCCAGACCCAGCTCGAACGAGTTGGTGCGGGTGGGTTTCAGGTCTTTGTTGGGCTGCGTGGTGTTGTTAATCATGCCTATGACGAAACCGCCGTATGAGTATTTGGCCGTGGCATAGTTCAGGGCCAGCTGGTAGGGGTCAGTGTCGCTACCCACCTGTGCCCACGAGGCACGCAGCTTGCCGTAGTTGATGAGCTGCTTGTTCTTGATGAACTCCGAGAATACGATGCTGCCCGAGAACGATGGATAGACATATACATTATTATCTATAGGCAGCGTCGACGACTTGTCGCCACGCAGTGTAGCCTCTAAGTAGTAGGTGTGCTGATAGCCCACGCTGGCCGAGCCGAAGATTGAGTTAATCTGCTTCTTGTAGAAGTTCTGCTGCACACTCTGGTCGGCATAGTTCATGATGGCCACTATGTCCTTCATCTGCTGGTCCATGCCGGTGAAGATGTCGGTCTTGTTGCTCACCTTGAAGATGTTGCCGCCGAGGGTGGCGTTCACGTCGAAGTCGCCGAACGAGTTGTTGTAGAGTGCCAGCAGCTCGGCATTGAGCGTGCGGTTGTTGAAATTCTGGTTTTGCAACTGACCTGCCAGCTTGCCGGGTGTGGTGCGGGCGATAAAGTCCTCGAAGTTCATAAACGTCATGTCCGTACCGATGGTGCCTTGCAGCTTCAGGTGGTCGCTGATGTTCCAGATGGCCTTGGCGGTCAGTCGGAACACATCCTTGGCCGAGGTGTTCTCGTTCTTGTAGAGGTCCCAGTAGGGGTTTTTGTTATACTGGTCATTGCCGTTCCAGTTAGCGTAGTCGCCGTCGGCGGTCTGGTAGTTCTTCAGCCATGCCTGGTTGTAGGTGCCGGCCAGCGTCATCAGGTTCTTGCCCACGTTGCTCTGCGAGTCGCCCAGTGCGGGGCGATTCTTCACGTCCTCGCGAGTGTAGTTAGCTGTGAAGTCGAGGTCCACGGGGCCTGCCGCCGTGGTGACGCGCAGGTTGAAGTTGTCGCGGCTCATGTGCGTGTTGGGCAGGATGTCCTTGTTGCGCATGTCGGTCACCGAGAAGCGCACACCCGTCTTGCCAGTGTTAACCGACAGTATGGCGGTGTTCTGTGCGGTGAGACCCGTGCGGAAAAACTCACTCGTGTTGTTGGGATACATCAGAAACGGATGCTGCTGGCCGTCGAAGTATTCCACAGGGAAGTCGTCGGCCTTGGCTCCCCAGCTCGAGTTGGTACCACTGGTGGCCTCGCGGCTGTAGGCACCGCTATAGCCCATGCCGTAAGTCTGCTGTATGTCGTCCCATGCAGAGTTTTGCACATCGAAGGTCATCGTGCCGTTGTACTCGACACTGATTTTGTCTTTCTCGGCTTTCTTCGTAGTGATGAGAATAACACCATGCGAGGCACGGCTGCCGTAGAGTGCCGAGGCAGCAGGGCCTTTCAGCACGGTCATGTTCTCGATGTCGTCGGGGTTGATGGCCGAGATACCATCGCCCAGGTCAAATCCGCCTTCCGTACCGGCGCTGCCGAAGTTGGTGTTGTCGAGAGGTACACCGTCGATGACATACAGCGGCTGGTTGTTGCCGCTGATTTCCGTATTACCGCGCAGCAACACGCGTGTACTGCCGCTGGCACCTCCTGCCGTGTTCTGCACCACCAGACCGGCCACTTTGCCCGACAGCGAGTTGATGACGTTGGTTTCTTTGGCCTTCGTCAGCTCCTCGCCCTTCACCTCAGAGAGGGCATAGCCCAGGGCCTTGCGCTCACGTTTCACGCCAAGGGCCGTCACTACCACCTCGCTCAGCTGGGTCTTGTCCTCCGCCATCTCGATTTTCATGCCCTGCCTGGCTTTCACCCTGATGGTGGTGTAGCCCACATAGCTCACCTCCAACTCATCGCCGGGTTTGCACTTCAGTGTAAACCGGCCATCCAGATCGGTCACTGTTCCGACGCTTGTTCCTGCCACCTTGACCGTGGCGCCAATCATGGGGCCGTCGGCATCCTCCACGACACCGGAAATCACTCCGTCGTCGGGACCTGCCGTGGTACCCAATGCACGATGGCTGTCAGCCGAGGCCACCACCGGCATCCACATCATGCCTGCACAGAGCAGGCAAAGAAACACTGTTAGTCTTTTCATTGTTATTACTGATTTTGAAAAAAAATATTGTGCTGCAAAGGTACTCCGTATAAGGGGAAACACGGTTCGCTGCCATACAAAAAAAGGTTTGAGGGCTGAAAAAGTCAGCCATCAAACCCTCTTTTGTCGGTTTTCTGACCGTTCAGGTTAATTAGCTGTTAGATTGAGAATCACTCTGTACACCAGACGATGCGCTCCAGAAGTTTCAACATTCTCCTAATAGAAAAGCCGGACTGCCCAAAGAGGCGAGTCCGGCATCATAAAAACTACCAACTACTAACTAATGTAAACTAAAACAAACTACTTTTATTTCTTGATAGGATAGATGTAAAGCAGGCCAATTATGATGACGGCGATGGCAGCCGGGAATATGGAAAACAGCAGCCATATCATGCGACAGACGGCATCGGCATCGGTAATGGTGACGACGGTCTGACCGGTGACATCCGTGCCCGACACAAGGCCGGCAAGTCCCAAAAACAGTGCAACCAGCGAACCGCTGATGGCGGTGCCAAACTTCTGCGACATGGTTCCGCTGGAAAAGATGAGTCCTGTCGACGAGGAGCCGTTCTTCTCGGTGGCATAGTCGGCCACGTCGGCATACATCGACCACAGCAGTGGCGAATATAGTCCGATGCCAACAGAAGTCAACACGACCGCAGCCACCATCATCCAGATGTATTTGGGATTCATAGGTATGAAGAAGAAGAATACCGACACAACTACGCAGATGGCGGCAGCCCAGATAAACGCCATGCGCTTGGAGCCAACCCACCGGGTAAACGCCGGTGACACACCGCCGAACACCATACAGGTGAGTTCGCCAAAAGTCATGAACACCGTATAGTTAATGATGAGGCCGCTGACCGTCACGTCGCCATGCAGACAATACTCGAACAGATAGCCGGCCACGGCATAGCGGAAGCCATTGAAAAAGTTCATTGAGATGCCTATGAACGTTAATATCACCCACGGACGGTTGCGGAACAGGTCGGCAAAGGGCTTCAGCGAGAATTTGTCGGCGCGCACTGGCTTGTGGCGCTCACGGGTGAGCAGCCCGCAGGCCAGTGTCCCCGCTGCGGCAATAAAGCCAAAGAAGGCGCCAAGAACGGCATATTGGTGCTGCGGCGTTCCGCCCACCAGCTTCTGCAGGTAGGGGAAGCTCAGCAGGGTGACAAATCCCATGGCGTAGGCTCCCACCATGCGAAATGAGGAAAACTGGTTCTTCTCATTGTCATCCTCTGTCATTACACCAAGCAGTGAACCGTATGGCACGTTGACTGCCGTATAGACAACCATCATCAACAGATAGAGCGTGTAGGCCCAGATGCGCTTGCCCGTGGGGCCGAAGTCGGGCGTATAGAGCAGCAGTGCGAATACAAGACCTAAAGGCACTGCCCCGAAGATGAGCCAGGGGCGGTAGGTGCCCCAGCGCGACTGCGTGCGGTCGGCCAGCGTGCCCATGAGCGGATCGGTCACGACGTCGAACATACGGGCAATAAGCATCAGTGTGGCCGTATCGGCCACGGTCAGTCCGAATACGTTGGTGAAGAACAGCGGAAAGGCGATGGACATCACCTTCCACGTAATGCCGCCGGCAGCGGCATCACCCAGGGCATAACCGATTTTTTCTCTTAACTTTGCCATAGCCATAAATGGGAAAGTGATTCGTCATCTTACAATGATTTTTCTGCCGTCTATGACAAACAGTCCTTTGGCAGGAGATCCGACAAGTTGGCCATTGAGGTTGTAGCAGCGTTTGTCTTTCCGATTAGCCATATATATATTCTTTATGCCGGTCGTATTGGGTTTGGCCACACTTACCTTCACCACATGGAAGCCGTGACCGTGCAGACGAAAGCCTTTCTCCTGCACTTCGGCAGCTATGTCAGCAGTCACCTCAATGGTGACTTTCGTGTCCTCGCTGAACTCTACAGGCTCCAGGCCTGGCAGGGACTTCCAGTCCCAATTGTCAAACTGGCACTTGTGGTATTCTGCTTCAGGAACGACTGTCAGGTAGATGAAAATCTTGGCACCCGCAACAACATGGGCCGTAATGTCCTGTCCTTCGCCGCCACCCCACTCGCGGTTAGGACTGCCTTCTGGTAAATCCCACGACACGTTGAAGTCGCCGGTCCACAGCACTTCCTCGCTGTCAGCAGGAGTGTCGTTGTCTGCCACCTCCTTGCTCACCTTCGTTACGTGGAAGCCATGGCCGTGGATGGCAAAGCCGTTGGCGGCTATCTCGTCCTTGATGGCCTGGGTGAGTTCGAACTCCACCTTGGTGTCCTCGCTGAATCCGAAATTGTCTGCGTGTTCTGCCTCATGGCCCGGCAGCGCCTGCCAACTCCAGTTGTCGAAGTTGTACTTGTGATAGGTATCGCCTGTAACGCTGAAATAGAAATAGAGTTTCTGGCCAACCTCCATAGCGGCAAAGTCATCTTGGCCAAGACCTTTCCACTCCCGGTGCTCATCGCCGTCGGACAGCTCCCACGACACATTGTAATCACCCTCCCACAGCACTTGCTCTGCAGCATTCGCCTTGGTTACTGTCAAGATGCTCAGCATCATCAGGAATAAATACTTTTTCATAATTTTGTAGGTTTTAAGTTTAAAATTGTTTCTTCTTGCGCTGCAAAGTTATTCACATTTCTGCGTCGGCAGGTCATAATGCGTACTTTATGAGGTCCTAAAACTATCAGATGTCAGTTTCCAAACCACTCTGTGTCGCTATCGTGGCGCCTGTGCATTACATGAAGACCTTGACGATGTGTTTGCCGGGCGTAGCCTTGACAATATTGTCCTCGACGGTTTCGCCGTCGAGTGTTATCCTCCTCACGCCGCTCTCGCGGCCATCGGGGTTTAGGACAGTGATATCGAACTCGGCATCGCGCAGCACACGGTGGACATGGTACTCTTTCAGCGACGCGGGGATGCAGGGGTCTATCTGCAGTCCGTCGTAGATGGGACGGATTCCCAGGATGTACTGCGTGACGGTGAGCCAGTTCCAGGCTGCCGTGCCCGTCAGCCACGAGTTCTTGCCCTCACCCGGACGTGCAGCATCCTTTCCTGCCACCATCTGGCAATAGACGTAGGGCTCCACCTTGTGCAGTTGCTGGTCACGAATCCACGCCGGAGCAATCTTGGTGTAGTGCTCCCAGGCATCGTTGCCTCGCCGGGCCACGGTCTCACCGATGATGACCCACGGATTGTTGTGACAGAAGATGCCGGCATTCTCCTTGTATCCGGCAGGGTATGTCGATATTTCGCCCATCTCGACGTAGTAACGGGTGAAGGCGGGATGGTTAAGCACCATGCCATATTCGCAGTCGAGATAGCGCTTGCAGCTGTCGAGTGCCCGGTCTACCATGCCATCTTCCAGCCCGATGCCGGCCATCGTGCAGAAACCCTGACTCTCGATGAAGATTTTGCCTTCCTCATTCTCATTGGAGCCAATCTTGTTGCCATAGAAGTCGTAGGCTCGCAGATACCACTCGCCGTCCCAGCCGTGCCTCTTCACAGCCTCAATCATTGCGTCGACACACTTCCGGGCACGGTCGGCCTCGTCTTGTTTCCCAGCTTTCTTGCAAAGTTCCACGTATTGGTTGCCTGTAAGGACAAAGAGACCGGCTATCATGAGGCTTTCGGCCTTTGAGCCTTCGCTGTTGTTCTCTGTGGTCTGGAAACTCTCGTTGGGGTCCCATGAGAAGCAGTTCAGGTTGAGGCAGTCGTTCCAATCGGCGCGTCCGATGAGCGGTAGCATGTGAGGACCGAGGTTGTTCACCACATGGTCGAAGGAGATGCGCAGGTGCTCCATGAGCGGCACCTCGGTGCCAGGCTTATTGTCGAAGGGTACGGTCTCGTCGAGGATGGAGAAGTCGCCGGTCTCCTTGATGTAGGCTACGGTGCCGAAAATGAGCCAGCAGGGGTCGTCGTTGAATCCGCCGCCAATGTCGTTGTTGCCGCGCTTGGTCAGTGGCTGGTACTGATGGTGGCAGCCGCCGTCAGGGAACTGGGTTGAGGCTATGTCGAGAATGCGCTGACGGGCGCGGCTCGGCACCTGATGGACGAAGCCTACGAGGTCTTGATTGCTGTCGCGGAAGCCCATGCCCCGGCCCACGCCGCTCTCAAAGAACGAGGCTGAGCGCGAGAAGCAGAACGTAATCATACACTGGTACTGGTTCCAGATGTTCACCATACGGTTGAGGCGTTCGTCGCCGCTTTGGATAGTGAACTTCGACAGCAGCCCATCCCACATCCGGCGCAGTTCATCAAAGGCTTCATCCACGGCCTCGACGGTCGAGAAGCGACGGAGGACAGCGTGCGCTTTCTCCTTATTTATAATTGTATGGTCTAATTCGGCAAGGGAACTTATAATACCGGCTGTAGCTCCGCTGTATTTCTTTTCTTGCTCGTTCTCGGCATATCCCAGCAGGAATATGTAGTCCTTCTGTTCGCCGGGCTGTAGCTCCATCTCAACATAGTGCGAGGCGATGGGACTCCAGCCGTGGGCAACGCTCATCGATGGCGTACCGCTGACGACACATTGCGGAGCCTCAAAGCCGTTATACATTCCGATGAACGCCTCACGGTCGGTGTCGTAGCCCTGGGCCTGGGCATTGGTCAGCGCATAGTAGGCATAGTGGTTGCGGCGCTCCTTGTACTCAGTCTTATGATAGATGGTGGTGGTCTTGATGGTGGAACCGTCAAGCACACTGTTTTCTATCTCCACCTCACCCGTCGACCAGTTGCGCTGGAAATTCTCCATGTCGGTGGCGGCGTTCCACAGACACCACTCAGTGAAGGAAAACAGCTTCAGGTGCCTCACCTCATGGGTGGTATTCTTCAGCGTCAACTTCTGCACCTCGGCCCAAGTGTGGAGAGGTACGAAGAAGAGGACAGAGGCTTCGATACCACTCTTCGAGCCTGTGATGCGGGTATAGTTCATGCCGTGGCGGCATTCGTATGTGTCGAGTGGTGTCTTGCAGGGCTTCCATCCGGGACTCCACACCGTGCCACCATCATTGATGTAGAAGTAGCGGCCACCGGCATCCATTGGCACGCCATTGTAGCGGTAGCGTGTGATGCGGCGGAACTTGGCGTCTTTGTAGAAGCTGTAGCCGCCTGCGGTGTTGCTGATGAGGCCAAAGAAATCTTCATTGCCCAGATAGTTTATCCACGGGAACGGTGTCTGCGGATTGGTGATGACATACTCACGATTTTTGTCGTCAAAATAACCGAATTCCATAGTCTTTATGAATTATAGCAGTAGTAACTTATTCACTTTTCACTTTTCACTTCCAGCCAGCAGGTCAA
This sequence comes from uncultured Prevotellaceae bacterium, assembly GCA_902771445.1. Classification (GTDB taxonomy): domain Bacteria; phylum Bacteroidota; class Bacteroidia; order Bacteroidales; family Bacteroidaceae; genus Prevotella. The sequence goes on along the minus strand of CACXXD010000002.1, from coordinate 22,213 downwards.
TAAGTCCTTTGTCCTTGAAAGTGTGTTTCTGTTGGTCCCAGAAGCCGAAGTCGGCATCATAGCACCAGGTCGTCCAGGCAATATGGTTCTCTTTGAACACGGTCAGCATGTCCTTAGTCCATCGATAGGCCAGTTCGCGGTCAACTTTCTCATATACACCCCACTCGCCACAGAACAACTGCAGGTCGTATTTCTTTGCAGCGGCAATAGCATCCTGAAAGTCGGCACGTATCTTGTCGATGTCCCACACCTGCGTGGTGTAGTGATTCTCGTCAAGCAGGTGCTTCACTGTGTCGGGAGCGGCCTCATAGTCCTCCTGCGACACCAGCACACCGGGATAGTTTACCCGGCCTGTATATTTGCCGATAGGTGTCCACCATGCACCGTAGTGCGTCAGAATCATCGGGTTGTAATAGTGGAAGGAGAGGATGATGTTCTTGTCATTCTCAGGTAATTTCAGGTACTTCATTGTCTCGTAGCCCTGCCACAGGTTGCTGCCGATGACCAATGTGCGCTGAGGTTCCCGCTCGCGTAGTGCCTTGTGAACCTTCACTATCAATTGGTTCCACTGCTCGTGGTCATCAGCCACAGGCTCGTTCATGAACTCGTAAGCCACGGAATCGCAGCTGTAGTCCTTTAGCGCGTCGGACAACTGGTACCACATATTGATGAGGTCCTGTTGGGCTTTTTCCGACGAGAACAGCGTGTTGGCATCGGCATTTCCTTCGAGCGACGCATTGAAATAGTGCGAGCGGATGATGTGCAGGTCGACAATGGTGCGCAGGTGGTGCTTCCCGGCCCAGCGGATGGCGTTGTGCATCAGTTGCCAGGCTTCGGGCAGTTTGTTACCTTCCTCGTCCCAGAATTGCACCTCGTCGATGGGCAGGCGTACAAAGTCGAAGCCTAAAGAGTCGAGGCGTGCAAAGTCGTCCTCCTGGATATGGCGGGCACGGGCCTCGCCCCGTTCCTCGCTCTGCGACAGCCAGTGGCTTATGTTTGTTCCGCGTTCTATACGGAAATTATTCACTTCGGTATTCTCACTCTTTGTGGTGCAGGCCGTCAGCAGCTGCACCGATATGGCAGTCAGTGCCATCAGTTTACAAATCTGTTTCATATCTTTACATCTGTTTTCCTTCCATAATACCATTCAGCACCCAGGTGGTTTTCACCTTCATGCCCTTGTCGCGGTCGAAGATGCCAAAATGCTCGGCACCGCTGCCAAAATTGTTGTTGTCCCAAACGAAGGTGGAGAATCCGCGCTTCTTGGCCTCGCTGACCAGGAAGCGGCAGTAGTAGGTCATATTTTCACGGATGAGGTCGGTCTGACCGCCTTTCTGGCGGTCGGTGACACCCCATTCGCCCATTACGATTCCCAAGCCCTTGTCACTCCAAGTGCTGACCACGCGGTCGAAGAATCCGGTCATGGTCTGCTCGTCACTGGGCGAGGCTTCGCCCTTGTCTTTATAGGGCTGCCCCCAATAGTTGAACTTGCATTCACCGGCATAGTCCCACGGGGTGTAGTAATGGAATTCCACGCTCATGTAGTTGTTGCCGTTACCTTCGGTATCGGTGGGGATAATGAAATCGCCGTTGTAAAGGCCGAAGTCAGGATTGCATACGTAGGTCTGGACAATAAGATGGCGCTTCAGGTTGTTTCCACCAGTTGCCCGAACCACGTCGACGAACGTCTGGTTATAGGAGTTTTGGACTGCCAGATTCTCCGTTTCGGGCTTGCCCCAGTTGTCGCGGATGTGCACCTCATTAGTACCGGCAAAAGCCACGCGATAGTCGTACTGGGCAAACTCGCTGGCGATATTCATCCAGAGCAGGGCCAACTTCTGGTTGTTCTCCTCTTTATACTGATAGGTGGGTCGGCCCTCGAGCCATTTGTCGTGGTGGACATTGATGATGACTTTCAAATCATTCTGAAGACACCAGCCTACCACTTCCTTGATGCGTGTCATCCACGCCTTGTCAATGCTCATGGCAGCGGCATTGGTGATGTGGCACTGCCAGCGGATGGGAATGCGCACGGCGTTGAAGCCCGCATCGCGCACGGCATTGATGGTCTTCTTGGTCACCACAGGGTTGCCCCAGGCCGTCTCAGCCTTGATGCTACCTTCGGGCATTCCAATCTGCATCGACTCACCATCCTGTCCGGGAGCCGAGCATTCAAACTGGTTGCCGAGGTTCCATCCCACGACACCCTGGTTCCACTCTTTGGCTGTTGGCACTTGTTGTGCCATTCCTTCCTGAGTGTCCGTTACCGTCATCTCTTTGTTGCATGCCGATGCCATGTTTGTTGCTATCACGGCAAGGGCCAATGTGGCTGTAATTCGTAGTTTCATTGTGTTCATTCTGTTTTGATTGATTTTCTCCGCAAAGGTAGAAACTTTCCTGCTTTGCATTGGTTATAACGCATACATAAAAGGGTTTCAACGCTGATTTCTGATAGCATTGAAACCTTTTCTGCGTGTTTTCAGACCTTCTACTGATTGTACTTGGAGGGCGACACCCCGAAATATTTCTTGAATACGGTACTGAAATATTTCGGATTTTCGAATCCTGCCAGCGCAGCGGCATCGGTCACGCTGCGCCCGCCTCGCAACATGGTGGCGGCACGCTCCAGACGGATGACGCGGATAAAGTCCTGTGGCGAGTTGCCTGTATATGACTTCAGCTTGACATAGAAAAGGGTACGGCTCATGGCCATCTCGCGGCAAAGCCGGTCAATGCCGAATTCTGAGTCTGAGAGGTGCTCAAGAATGATGGAAGTGGCCTTGTCGACAAACTCCTTGCCGCTGTCTGTTCTATCTCCCTGCGGAATTGCCACAGGCGATGCCGCTGTCTCCTCTGGCTCGGCACAGGCATTTTCCTGGGCATGCTGATGAGAGACTGCCCACGTTGGTTTCTCATTAAACAGTTGCAGGTAGTCGATGGTCAGCCGCATGTATTTCTCCTGCAACTTGTACACCCGCCAGGCGGCGTAGAATGCCAGGATGATAAGGGTAACGTAAACACACCACATCCACCACGAGTTCCACCAGGGTTGACCTATGGAGATGGTGAGTTCCTTTGTATCGATGACAGTTCCGCTGGTGCGGCTGACGCATTGCAGCATCAGTTGGTGTCTGCCGGGCTCCATGCTGACAAAACGGATATACTGATTGATAGTGGGCTGACTCCATTCTCCGTTGTCCATGCAGTAGCGATAGGCAATGTCGAAATGGTTGCGCATGTTGATGCTTTCATATAGCAGCGTAAACGTGCGCTGGGCATATGTCAGGTGTAGCTTTCCTTGCTGTAGGAGCTCAAAGACCTCTCGGGTCTGCAGCGACTCCTGGCCAGTGTCGCAATTCACGCCAAGCAGTGCCAGACTGGCAGTATAGTTGAGTGGTTGCACATTTTCGGGGTGCATCACCACCGCCCCCTCTGCTGTGCCGAATATCATGTCGCCATTAGAGAGATTGCTGACAGCACCTCGTGAGTAGTCCTGGTTAAGTTCGTAGCAGTAGTTAACATTGACGGCCTTGTCGGGGTTGTCAGACAACATAAAGGCCAGCCCTTTATTCGTGGCAATCCATATCCGCCCATCGCGACTTTGTGCAAGGCTGCGCACGTAGTTAGAGGGCAGTCCGTCGGCAGTTGTAATCTGACGACTCTCATGCTTGGCAAGGTGGTAGATATATACGCCTCCGCCATCGGTTCCAATCCATAATTCCATGCCTGAGGCCAGCAGATGGGTCACAAAGGGGTTGACATCCGTCATGCCCGAAGGGGCATAGTTCAACTCCTTAACCTCCCTGCTCCCCGGCGTTATCAGTTTTAGGCCAAAGGCGGTGCCAACGGCTATCTGCCCCGAAGTCATCTGGGTGATGGTCTGCACATCGTGCACAGGATAGTATTGATATTCAGCCGTAAGAGGATTCTTGTAGAGCAAGTCGCCGTTCAGGGTGCCAACCCATAGTCCGCCGTCTTTGTCAATCATCGTGGCAAAGACATGGTCGTCAGTCAGCGGACTGTTGGCTTTTGTGTACACCTTGTCTGTATTGCCCTGACCATCAATAGCTAATAGTCCCTTGCCGTATGTGGCAACTAATATGTTCCCGTCGGTCTGCGTTTCGGCACTCAGCACTACTGTGCCCTGACAATGGTGCTGCCAATGACCGCTCTCTGTTTCAAGGAGACTGATGCCGTTATCAGTACCAAACATCAGGCGGCCCGGCGACAGCGGCATCACCATATTGACATGGCCGCCTCCCAGACTCTGCCGGTTTCCGGCCTCATGCTTATATACAGCCACAGTGCTGCCTATGGGGCGGGCAATGTCAATACCGCCCGAATAGGTACCCACGACAATGTTCCCCCACGAGTCGACGACTACGGCATAGACGCCGTTGCCATGCAGCACACAGCCTGTCTGCTCGCTGTCATCAAACAGCACACTGCATGGTCCGTGACCATCCCGTCGCGTCTGATATACGCCGGCACCGTCGATACCTACCAGCATCGTATGGTCGTCGTATGGACAGATGCTGCGGATGGGCGACTGGGCTGGCGCATCGGAAGAGAACGGAACGAACCGGTCGTCCGCCACGCAGTCGCTGTCGTCCATAGCTATCAGGTGAAGCCCGTTTTCATATCCACCAAGCCACAGCCGTTCCGACATCTCGTCGTAATATCCACATTCTGTGTTGTAAGGCAATAGCCGCCGCCCGTGCATATCGGTCACACCGTCACGCGTACAGCACAATATCCGGCCACGTACCGTCACGAAACGATTGACGTACGGCCCCCGCATCAATTGCGTCAACTGTCCGCCTTTCAGCATATAGGCTCCGTCGTGCATGGCAAGATACAACGTCTCGCCATCCGCCAAAAGGTCGTTAAGCGCAACGTCGTGCCCCAACATGTCCGAGACATTTGTCACATTTTCAAAGCCATTCCTGTAAGGATTGAACCGGAAGATTTTACCCCAGTTGTCGTAAGCATAGATGGCAGCGGAGTCTACATGAAGGCGTATCACCCTGCCTCCAAGATTGGCAAACGGCACATGGTCGTCTAAGGCGTAGTTCATCACCATAAAGCCGTTGTACCTACCCACTCCTGTCATCGACGACCACCACAGTGCTTTTGTTGGTGACTGGCATATAGAGAAAATACGATGACTACTGACTCCTTCCGTCTTTCCAAGATGCGAATAAGTAAAGTACTTTACATCCAGCGCATAAAGACGGACAGCAGACATTAAAATGCCTACCGTCAGACATAGTATGGTATTCAGCCTATTTCTCATCTTGGCAGCAAAGGTACAAAATATTAGCGAATTCTCTGATTCCTGACAATGCAATTAACATTTATTTATCACTTCTCTTTATATTGTAACTACTCATGCCGTGGGGTGCTGAGTAGTTACTCACTTAAATAATAATATGCTTTGCTGAGTTGCTCGAAAAAACGGTTCTGAGCGTATGCCGGTCCATTATAGAGACGGGCAAACGCTTTCCAGTCCTTTTTTTACCGTTGCTTATATGGACTGGACAGCGATAATGGCAGGTACATCAAATTATGAATTTTCTTTACAATACCCCCTCTGAGAATCGCACGGAATTCACCAAACTGAAAGTTGCTTGCAAATATGCGAGTATTGGAAGGGTTTGCGCATATCGCTGATTTACAGCGTGTTGTGAAGTTTCACTTCGCAAAACGAACAGTTTTTACTGTCGTGAAATTCCCCTTTCGAACAACTCTGAGGGGCTATCAATGGCATTTGTGCTGTGATTGATATTGAATCTTAGTGGGTTTGCAGGCACATCAAACTGAGTTGTGACTTGAATCAGCGCGTGATTGATGATGGAACTCAGTTTGATATGACTGTAAACCCACTTTGATACAATATCAATCTCAAATCGATGGCTGTGGCACGACGTGAGGACTGTCATGTCCCCGCTTCTAGAATGTCACTTTTCGTAGGTGCTTTTTTCTATGAATTATTTTGACAAAATGCTGTAGCGGTCTTTTCCTTTACACACTTAGTTCTTTTCAAATAATGTTAAAAGAAACCGCCATTATTTGGCAGGGCGAAGAGGATTGCTTACTTTTGTACCCGATGAAAACAATTCGTATCTTTTTTGTACTGATGCTGACTATTATTTCAGCCTCGGTGACGGCGCAGCGAAAGCTGGTGATTGCCGACGTAGAGACACTTCGCCCGGTGGCCGGTGTCAATGTGGTAGGTAAGGGATTCTCCATTCAGGCCGACTCAATGGGCTATTTCTCCTTGCCCGATAGTAGTAAGACTGCCGTTTTCTCGCACGTCAACTATGAGAGTCGCATCGTCAACATGTCTGAGGTGCGTGGCGATACGGTCTACCTGATTTCCAAGTTGCTTGCGGTCGAGGGCGTTGTGGTGTTCGGTAAAGGCAAGAATGAAGACAAACTGAAGGAGCTGAAGAAGCGCATCAGTCTCGACAAGACAGAGCGAGAGTTAGCCACAGTCGATCCGTCTCGTGGCACCGACTTACTGAAGTTGCTGAACTATATCACTCCAAAGAAGTGGCGCAAGAAGAGTAAGGCAGAGAAGAAAAAAGAACTGAGACAGAAACTCGACGAATACTAAGTAAATTTAGAATTGAGATTTTTTTCAATTGAAAATTGAGAGTTGAAAATTGAGAATTATGATTAGTTTTGCTATTTGCAGTACGGTGTAATCATAATTCTCAATTCTCAATTTTCAATTCTTAATTAAGAGAGTTCTCAATTCTCAACTCTCAATTAAAAATAATTTTTAATTAAGAGAGTTCTCAATTCTCACGCTCAGCGTTTCCCTGTCGAACTTGATTCCTTCTCGTTCCACGAAGTTGGGCAGTGCGCCGTTGTCAGCCAATTGTCGGGGTGTGCCTACGCTGAGACGCTCTTTCTCCATCAGCCATATCGTGTCGGCCACTTGCAGCGCCAACTCCAGGTCGTGGGTCGACATGAAGATTGTCTTCTGCATGGTGCTGGCCAAGTGGCGCAGCAGCTGCATCACCTCTACTTTTGAAGGGAAGTCGAGGAAGGCCGTTGGCTCATCCAGAAAGATGACGGGCGTCCGCTGAGCCAGTGCCTTGGCAATCATCACCTTCTGTCGCTCGCCGTCGCTCAGCGTGTCGACCATTCGCTGACTGAGCACCTGAATGCCCACCAGTTCGATGCTTTCGTCCACAATCCTGTAGTCGTCTTTCGAGAGTGTTCCCCAGAAGCCTGTGTAGGGCGAACGGCCCAGTGCCACCATCTCGCGCACGGTCATGTTCCTCACGTCGGGCTTCTCGGTCAGTACTACACCAATCAGTCGGCTCAGTTGCTTGTCGGTCAGCGTGTCGAGTGCCACAGCCTGTCCGCTGGTGTTCAGCATGATGCTGCCGCTCAGCTTGGGCTGGAAGGCCGATAGCGTGCGTAGCAACGTCGATTTGCCCACACCGTTAGAGCCTAATAGACATGTCAGTTTGCCCTGTGCGATGCTGGCATTGATGTGGCTTACCACCGTTTTCACACTGTGTTTCTGGGTATAGCCGATGCTGAGATCTTGGAGAATGATGGTCGGTTCGTTCATCTTTTTACACTTTTTCGCTTAATTTGTTGCAAAGTTACTCATTTTGTCATCAATAATCACATTTTTTTATGCTATCTTTGCACAAAAAAGATAAAAACAGCGATGAAATTCAACAAAGAGCAACAAGAGGTGATCAAGGCAACGGGCGGTTGCCATCTGGTGTTGGCCCCTCCGGGATGTGGCAAGACGGCAGTGTTGGCCGAGCGCATTGTGTGGGCTCATCAGCAGGGAGTGCCGTTCAGTGCGATGGCCTGTCTGACGTTCACCAACCGTGCTTCGCGTGGCATGCGCGACCGCATCTGCGAGCGGTTGTCGCAGACCGAAGACCTCGACCAGCTCTTCGTGGGCAACGTACACCGTTTCTGTTCGCAGTTCCTGTTTCAGAACAGCATCGTTCCCGAACAGACTGCCGTGCTTGACACCGAAACGAGCTTCAGCATCATTGCCGACTTTCTGGGCGAGGATGAACTGGCCGTGCTGTCCGACAACAAGCAGCGACAACGCTACTCGCAAATCATCAACTTGCAGCACCTCATGTACCAGTGCGAGCACCATCATTCTGCCGCTCTGATTGTGCATCGCGATGCGCTGCCGCCCCATCAGCTCAAGGAACTCTGTCTGGCCTTCCGACTCGATTACACGCAGGAATCCAGCATCGAACTCTACCGTCATGCCGACTACTACCGCGACCAGCATGCCGTGTTGAGCAACGAGGCCCAGTTGTTGCTCACCGCCCTCTATGGGGCTTCGCAGTACGAAGCCTACAAACAGAAGAACGATCTGCTCGACTTCGAGGACCTGTTGCTGCTCACCTACGAGACACTTGCCGAAGCTTCCTCTGCCGATGCCCCGTCCTTTCCCCTTTACTCTTGGCTGCAAATCGACGAGGTGCAAGACTTGAATCCCCTGCAATTGGCCATCATCGACCTCTTCACCGCACCCGATGCCACGGTCGTCTATCTGGGCGATGCACAGCAAGCCATCTTCTCGTTCATGGGGGCCAAGACCGACACACTCGAACTGTTGCGCCAGCGGGCGGGGCAACAGGGCTTCCATAACTTCTACCACAACTATCGTTCACCGCAATATCTGCTCGATGTCTTCAATACATATGCGGCACGTCAGTTAGGCATTGCTCCGGAGCTGTTGCCCACCACACAGGACACGACACCCAAGCGGTCGGGCGACCTGCTGCTGGCAGAGCGACATACCAATGTCGATGAGGTGAACCTGGTGGCACGCATGGTGCGAAGGCTCTACGAGGCTTATCCCGATGAGAGCACGGCGGTGGTCGTGGCCTTCAACAGCGATGCCGACGACATGAGTCTGGCATTGAGCGATGTGCCTCACTTCAAGGTGTCTGGCACCGATCTCTTTTCCACTCCCGCCATGCGACTGTTGCTGGCCCACCTCAGTGTGCTGGCTATGGAGCAGAACTTCATAGCATGGTCGCAGTTGTTCACGGGCCTCCGGGTCTATAGTTCGCAGTCGTCGGCCCGACGGTTCGTGCGCCGACTTATCGAACATTCCATCTCGCCTGTCGATTTTCTCCTTTACGATGGCTCCACCTATCTTTCAAATTTCACAACGGCTTATAGCAACGTCGATTTCGTCATCTTCGATACCGAGACCACGGGACTGAGCGTTTTCGACGATGATGTGGTGCAGATTGCGGCTATCCGTGTGCGCGAGGGTAGGGTGGTCGACAAGCTGAATCTTTTCGTTGAGACCGAGCGCACCATTCCGCCCATGCTGGGCGACATGCCCAATCCGCTCATCGACGAGTATGCCCGACAGCCGCATTTGTCGCATGCCGAGGCATTGCAACGCTTTGTCGACTTCGCTCGCGATTGTCAGTTGTTAGGTCACAATGCCACTTACGACTATCAGATCATGGAGCACAACATGCAGCGCTATGCGCCCCAGCTCTCCATGCACGCACTGTGGCCTAGTTATTTCGATTCCTTGAAACTCATCCGGCTGTTGCGCCCCCGACAGCGCAGCTACAAACTGAAGTCGCTGCTCGCCGAACTGCACTTAGAAGGGCAGAACTCTCACTTGGCCAACGACGACATCATGGCCACGCTCAGTCTGACCAACTACTGCTATCGTCTGGGCAGTCAGAAGGTGGCGGCGCAACTTGAGTTCGTTGCGACTCACCAGCGCTTTGCCAATAAGTTCAGGGCGGCATACGGAGAACTCTATGCCCATGCCGTAGAGTCGCTCTATTGTCAGCAGGAACAGCCCGCGCTTTCTGCCGAACTGAGCTATGCCTACGACTATCTGCAGACGCAGAAGTTGCTCACAGAGATTGACAAGTTCCATTACGTCTGCCGCTACATCGAGCAAGACATGCTCATGCCAGAGAGCGGTCGTTCGCTGAGCGAACAGCTGGACCGCTACTTGCAGGAGCTGACCACCCTGAAGGAGGCCGACCTGTGTGGTGCATCGAGCATGCAAGAGCGCGTGTTCATTTCGACCGTCCACAAGGCCAAGGGGCTTGAGTTCGACAATGTCATCGTCTTCGATGCCGTCGAAGGTAAGTATCCCAGTGCCTATGCCAACACGTCGGAGCGTGATGGCGAGGAGGCACGCAAGTTCTATGTGGCCATCTCGCGTGCTCGTCGTCGTCTCATCGTCACCTACTGTCAGAACAGTGTCACCCGTTATGGCCGCTGGTACACCCGACAACTCACACCCTACATGCAGTCCATCATGGATTATTTCAAGTAGTGTGGGGCTTCTCTTCGGCTATTTTTCATCACATCCTTGTTGGTTATTACATGAAAAAATGAGGATGTGCCTATTTTGACACACCCTCTTGAGATAGTTTAGAGGTTGGACTTACCTGATGAACAAAAGTTCACGGTACTTGGGCAGGGGCCAGAGGCTGTCGTCGACGATGAGTTCAAGCTTGTCAATCTGGTAGCGAATATTGTCGAACATCGGGGCGATGGTGTCGTGGTAGGCGATGGCTTTCTGGTGCTCGTCTGCTATCTTGTTGGCGACTTTGCGAGCCTCGACAAGTTCCTCAACAAGCGTTTCGATGGAGGCTGTGCGCTCTGCTATTTCCTCGATGAGCTTGAGGTTGCGTGCATTCAGCAGGCTGGCCTTCTCCGTGGAGAATACACCCGACATGCGCTCGACGTTCTTCAGAAGTTGGCTCTGATAGCTGGTAGCGACGGGTATGATGTGGTTCATGGAGAGGTCGCCCAGCACGCGAGCTTCAATCTGAATCTTCTTGGTGTAGGTTTCCCACTTCACTTCGTTGCGGGCTTCCAATTCCTTCTTTGTCATCACACCGAGGCTCTCGAACATACGGATGCTTTCCTTGTCGAGATAACGCTCGAAGATGATGGGGCAGGAAGTTTCTGTGTCCAGTCCACGCTTGGCGGCTTCTGCCTTCCATTCGTCGCTGTAGCCGTTGCCGTCGAAGCGAATGGGCTTGCAAGTCTTGATGTCCTCGCGGAGAACATCGATGATGGCGTGGTATTTAGGCGAATGGCCGGAGCCTTCTGAATACTCTGGCTTCTCGGAGTACTCAGAAATCTTTTCATCGACGCGCTTCTTGAACGAAGCAAGGGCCTCAGCAACTGCACTATTGAGTGTAATCATGGCACTGGCACAGTTCGCTTCGCTGCCCACGGCACGGAACTCGAAGCGATTGCCGGTGAAGGCAAAGGGCGAGGTGCGGTTGCGGTCGGTGTTGTCAATGAGCAGTTCGGGAATCTCTGGGATATCGAGCTTCATGCCCTGCTTACCATCCATGGAGAAGAGGTCTTCTTTGTCGGCCTTCTCAATGTGGTCGAGCAGTTCTGAGAGTTGCTTTCCGAGGAACGAACTGATGATGGCAGGCGGCGCTTCGTTGGCACCGAGACGATGAGCATTGGTGGCACTCATGATACTTGCCTTCAGCAATCCGTTGTGCTTGTAGACACCCATCAATGTCTCGACGATGAAGGTGGCGAAGCGGAGGTTCTGTTCCGCTGTCTTGCCGGGAGCATGGAGCAGTACGCCTGTATCGGTCGAGAGGCTCCAGTTGTTGTGCTTGCCAGAGCCGTTGATGCCAGCGAAGGGCTTCTCATGCAGAAGAGCGCGGAAGCCATGCTTGCGTGCCACTCGCTTCATGAGTGACATGAGCAGCATGTTGTGGTCAACGGCCAGGTTCGTGTCTTCGAAGATAGGAGCCACTTCAAACTGGTTGGGAGCGACCTCGTTGTGGCGCGTCTTCACAGGGATGCCAAGCATCAAGGCTTGTATCTCGAGGTCGCGCATGAAGGCAGCCACACGCTCAGGAATGGAGCCGAAGTAATGGTCGTCCATTTGCTGGTTCTTGGCAGAGTCGTGACCCATAAGGGTGCGTCCTGTTAGCAGCAAGTCAGGACGTGCGGCATATAGACCTTCATCGACGAGGAAGTATTCTTGCTCCCAGCCTAGATTGCTCGTCACCTTCTTGACAGCCGGGTCGAAGTAATGGCAGACCTCAGTTGCAGCCACGTTGACGGCTTTCAAGGCACGCAGGAGGGGCGCCTTGTAGTCGAGCGACTCACCGCTATAACTAATGAATACTGTAGGGATGATGAGCGTATCGTCAATAATGAAGACAGGACTTGTAGGGTCCCATGCCGAGTAGCCGCGAGCCTCGAATGTGCTCCTTATTCCTCCAGATGGAAACGAAGAGGCATCGGGTTCCTGCTGAACGAGCAACTTGCCGCTGAACTCCTCAATCATGCCGCCTTTACCGTCATGCTCGATGAACGAGTCGTGCTTCTCTGCCGTGCCTTCTGTTAGAGGCTGGAACCAATGTGTATAGTGCGTCACACCGTTCTCCTTTGCCCATTGCATCATGCTTGCAGCCACAGCATCGGCCACCTTGCGGTCAAGGCGGGCACCATTGTCGATGACATCAATCATCTTGTCATAAACGTTCTTCGGCAGATACTTATACATCTTCTCGCGATTGAAGACATGCTTGCCAAAGTATTCGCAAGGTCTCTCTGTTGGTGTTTTTACGTCAAGCGGCTTCTTCTTGAACGCTTCGCTGACAACTTGAAATCTTAATGCTTCCATAATTGTGTTGTTGTTTTGTGTTTGTTAATGTTGATTCTTCCATTTCTCTATTCGTTTGAGTGCTTCCTCGGTCTGCTCGTGGCTGCCGAAGGCGGTGAAGCGGACGTAGCCTTCGCCCGAAGGGCCGAAACCGACACCAGGAGTGCAGACGACGTTGGCCCCATAGAGCAGTTGCTCGAAGAACTGCCAGGAGGTGGAGCCATCGGGTACGCGCATCCAGATATAGGGAGCGTGCTCGCCGCCGTAGCACTCGAAGCCGAGGCTGCGCAGGACGCTGAGCATACGGGCGGCGTTCTGCATATAGTAATCAATGGTCTGCTTCACCTGTTGCTTGCCCTCGGGCGAGTAGATGGCCTCAGCAGCACGCTGGCTGATGTAACTCGTGCCGTTGAACTTGGTACACTGTCGGCGGAGCCACAACTGATTGAGCGGGATGCGCTCGCCCTCGAAAGTGGCAACGCTGACATCCTTCGGCACGATGGTATAGCCACAGCGGACGCCCGTGAAGCCGGCGGTCTTGGAGAAAGAGCGGAACTCGACGGCACACTTGCGGGCGCCGCGAATCTCGTAGATGCTGTGGGGGATGTCGGGATCCTGGATGTAGGCCTGATAGGCGGCATCGAAGAGGATGAGGGCATCGTTTTTCAGGGCATACTTCACCCACTTCTGCAGTTCCTGCTTGGTGATGACCGTGCCCGTTGGGTTGCTGGGGAAGCAGAGGTAGATGACATCGACGGGCCGCCCCTTGGGCAATTCGGGTACGAACCCGTTCTCGGCCGTCGTGGGCATGTAGCGCACATTGGTCCAGCGACCGTCTTGGTAGGTGCCGCAGCGGCCGATCATCACATTCGAGTCGATGTAGACGGGATAGATGGGGTCGGTGACGCCGATGAAGTTGTCCCAGTGGAGCAGTTCCTGGAAGTTGCCGGTGTCGCTCTTGGCACCGTCGTTGATGAAGACCTCGTCAATGCTGAGCCGGATGCCACGCGGGGCGAAGTCATTCTTCAGGATGGCCTCGCGCAGGAAGTCGTACCCCTGCTCAGGGCCGTAGCCTCGGAATCCGTCGGCAGTCGCCATCTCGTCGACGGCGCGGTGCATGGCCTCGACGACGGCGGGACAGAGCGGCTGGGTGACGTCGCCAATACCGAGCGAGATCACGTCGGCCTTGGGGTGCATGACCTTGAAGGCATTCACCTTCTTGGCGATGTCAGCGAACAGGTAGTTGTTCTGGAGGTTCAGGAAGTGGATGTTTACTAATGCCATATTTCTTAGTTCAAACCATTATTAATTACTACTTTCTTGGAGTCTGCGCTTGTTCAGGCCCTCGTCGTCCCCTAACTTAGGGGGCATAGGCTTCGCCGTCGAAGACGAAGGCGGCGGGGCCGGTCATGTAGACGTGATTGTCCGATTCCCGCCACTCGATGTGGAGGGTGCCGCCATCCATCACGATGTTGCTTGTACGGCCTGCACGCTCTGTCAGACAGGCGGCAACAGCGGTGGCGCAGGCACCAGTCCCGCAGGCTTGGGTAATGCCGCTACCACGTTCCCAGACGCGGGTACGGATGGTGACGGGGGACTCGATGCGGGCGAACTCGATGTTGCAGCGCTGTGGGAAGGCGGGATAGTGCTCAAGGATGCGCCCCGTCTCGCCCACCTGGTCAACATTATCGGTGAAGATGACGTAATGGGGATTGCCCATCGAGACGAATGTCCCTTTGCCTGCGCAGCGACTGCCGACGAACAGCGATTCGTCTTTCAGCACAGGCTCGCCCATGTCGACAGTGACGGACTCTACTTTGCCATCAGCCAGATGCAACTGGAGCGTTTTGATGCCAGACAGCGTCAGCAGTCGGATTTCCGTCTTGCCAGTCAAGGCTTTCTCGTAGAGATACTTACCGATACAGCGCGAGGCATTGCCGCACATCCTCGCCTCGGAGCCATCGGCATTGAAGATGCGCATGGCGTAGTCGGCCTCGGGGACGGGACTGCGGTCAATGAGCACAAGTCCGTCGGAGCCGATGCCCTTGTGGCGGTCGCTCCAGGCGATGGCGGTGGCCTGCGGCTTGTCGATGGGGTGCTGCATGGCGTTGACGTAGATGTAGTCATTGCCGCAGCCGTGCATCTTTGTGAAAGGTATCCTCTTCATCTTGTCAGATATTCGTTTACTATTTTGGCTGTTTCGATACCACTATCCATAGCGCGTACTACGAGTGAGGCGCCATTCCTGGCATCGCCGCAGACGAAGACATTCTCTGGATATTCAGGATGTTCGGGCTTCAGGAATCCCATGGCGAGCAGCACCAGTTCGGTCTTGATGATCTCGGGTTCGCCGGCCTCGACCATGAGTGGACGGCCCCCGGCGGGGTTGGGCTTCCAGTCGATGGGCTGGATGCGGACGCCGGTCAGCTTGCCGTCCTTGCCGAGGAACTCCAGGGTGTTGATGTTCCAGCGGCGGGTGCAGCCCTCCTCGTGGCTGCTCGTCGTCTTCAGCGTGCGGGGCCATTCGGGCCAGGGGTTCTGCGGGTCTTCGGGGCCTTCGACGGGCTTCGGCATGATTTCGATTTGGGTGACGCTCTTGCAGCCCTGCCGATGGGCTGTGCCGATGCAGTCGGAGCCAGTGTCGCCACCGCCGATGACAAGCACGTCCTTGCCCTTGGCTGTGATGCGCTCATCCTTCGAAAACTCTATGCCAGCAAGCACGCGGTTCTGCTGCGAGAGCAGTTCGAGGGCAAAGTGCACGCCCCGGAGCGAGCGCCCCGGAGCCTTCAAGTCGCGTGCGGTGGGTGTGCCAGTGGCGATGACTACGGCGGCATATTGTTCTGTAGACAGCGATAATATCGCAGCATAGTTGACAGCCTCGCCATAGCGGAATTCGATGCCCTCGGCCTCCATCAGCGCAATACGACGGTCGATGATGGCCTTGTTGAGTTTGAAGTTAGGTATGCCATAGCGTAGCAAACCGCCTGCAGCCTCATTCTTCTCGAACACTGTAACCGTGTACCCCATCAAGTTGAGCGCATTGGCGGCAGCCAGTCCGGCAGGTCCGGCACCAATTACGGCCACCCTCTTCCCGTTTCGCTCGATGCCCTTATGCGGCTGGATATACCCCTCGCGAAAGGCGGCCTCGATGATGGCGCACTCGTCCTCGCGGTTGGTCGTAGGCTCATGGTTGAATCGGTTCAGCACACAGGCCTTCTCGCAGAGCGCCGGACAGATACGCCCCGTAAACTCGGGGAAGGGATTGGTGCTCGTCAGCAGACGATAGGCCAGTTCCCAGTCACCTTTATACAATGCGTCGTTCCATTCTGGGGCCTTGTTGCCCAACGGACAGGCCCAGTGGCAGAAAGGCACGCCACAGTCCATGCAGCGCGATGCCTGCAATTTGCGTTCGCGGGTCGAGAGAGTCTGTTCCACCTCGCCGAAGTCGTGGATTCTATCGTGAATCGGACGGTATCCCGCCTCCTGGCGGGGTATCTCTAAAAATGCTTTAGGGTTTCCCATTGTCTTTATCGTTTTTTCTGTTCTTTTTATGTTATTTTTGACCTCTCTTAGGGGTACATGAACCACCTTTCCGCCCTGCGCGGCCCTCGATGTGGGGTACATGGATCGCCTTTCCACCCTGCGCGGCCCTCGATGTGGGGCACATGGACCGCCTTTCCACCCTGCGCGGCCCTCGATGTGGGGTACATGGACCGCCTTTCCACCCTGCGCGGCCCTCGATGTGGGGTACATGGATCGCCTTTCCACCCTGCGCGGCCCTCGATGTGGGGTACATCGGCTTAGTAGTCTCGCTGAATGTCGGCAATCTTATCCTGCAACTTCTTGAACTGTTCTTCCTGCAACACGCGCTTGTACTCGATGGGGACAACCTGCACGAAGTCCTCAATCACACGGTTCCAGTCATCGAGCAGTCGTCCTGCCAGCGCCGAACCAGTATGCAGATAGTGCTGACGAATCAATTCGAGCAGTTCCTTGCGCGACGTGGAGTCCTCCACGAGGTCGATTTCCACCATGTCCATGTTGCAGAAGTAGTCGAACGTGTGGCGCGGGTCGTAGACGTAGGCCACGCCTCCCGACATGCCCGCCGCGAAGTTGCGGCCCGTCTCTCCGAGAACCACCACGCGTCCACCCGTCATGTACTCGCAGCAGTGGTCACCCGCGCCTTCGATGACCGCCGTGGCCCCCGAGTTGCGCACGGCGAAGCGCTCGCCCACGCGACCGTTGACGTAGAGTTCGCCGGAGGTCGCTCCGTAGAGCCCCGTGTTGCCCGCGATGATGTTTTCCTCGGCCCGGAAGTTGTCGCTGCTCCTGCTGGGCGGCAGTATCGAGATGCGCCCCCCACAGAGGCCCTTGCCGAAGTAGTCGTTCGCCTCGCCCTCCAGCCGGATGTTCAGCCCCCGCACGGCAAACGCGCCGAACGACTGCCCCGCAGAGCCTTTGAACTTGATGTTGATGGTCGAGTCGGGCAGGCCCGCCTCACCGTACTTCTTAGCGATAACGCCCGAGAGCATCGTCGTCACGGCACGGTCGGTATTCTTTATCGTGTAGTCGAGGTCGATGTTCGGATGCGATTTGAAATCCTCGACGACGTCCGTCACCATGCGGATGATTTCCTCGTCCTTCACGCCGCTGACCTTGGTGAATTCGCCACGGTCCCAGTAGAGCGCCTTGTCCGTCTCAGGTTTGTGCAGCAGTCGTCCGAAGTCGATGGTCGCCCACTTCTCAGGCCCCCTTCCCAGGCTGGGCAGGGTCCTCACCTCGATGAGTTCCGTTCGCCCGATGATTTCCTTCAGGCTATGCACACCTATCTCACTCAGGTATTCCCTTACCTGCTGGGCCAGCATCGTGAAGTAGTTGACCACATATTCAGCCCGCCCCTCGAAATGCTTGCGCAACTCCGGGTTCTGCGTCGCCACGCCCATCGGGCATGCGTTCGTATTGCATTTCCTCATCATCACACACCCCAGCACAATCAGCGGCAGCGTGCCGAACGAGAACTCGTCGGCGCCGAGCATCGCCATGATGACGACATCCTTCGCCGTCTTCAACTGCCCGTCGGTCTGCAGTCGCACCTGATTCCTCAGCCCGTTCATCACCAGCGTCTGCTGCGTCTCGGCCAGTCCGATTTCTGGCGAGATGCCTGCAAAGCGCATGCTCGATGCAGGCGAGGCTCCCGTACCGCCCTCGGCACCGCTGATGACGATGAGGTCGGCCTTCGCCTTCGCCACACCGGCCGCAATCGTTCCCACGCCGCTCTCGGCGACAAGTTTCACGCTGACGGCCGCCGTTGGATTGATATTCTTCAAGTCGAAGATCAGTTGTGCCAAGTCCTCGATGCTGTAGATATCGTGGTGGGGCGGTGGTGAGATGAGGGAGATGCCGGGTATGGCATTTCGTGTCTTGGCGATGATGTCGTTCACCTTGAAGCCAGGCAGTTGTCCGCCCTCGCCGGGCTTCGCTCCCTGTGCCACCTTGATCTGTATCTCCTCTGCATTTACAAGATACTCCGCCGTCACGCCGAAGCGCCCCGATGCAATCTGCTTGGTCTTACTGCTCAGGCTTACACCGTCCACTTCCGTATGGTAGCGAGCGTTATCCTCGCCGCCCTCGCCCGTGTTTGAGCGGGTTCCGAGTTTGTTCATTGCCAGCGCCAGCGTCTCGTGCGCCTCGATGCTCAGTGCACCGAATGACATGGCTCCCGTCACGAAGTGCCTGACGATCGACTCAACTGGCTCCACTTCCTCGATCGGCGTAGGCATTGCCGCCTTCTTCCAATTGAAGAAGTCGCGGATGAAGATGGGGCTTTCCTGGTTGTCCACCAGCGCCGCCCACTCCTTGAACTTCTCATAACTGCCCTGTCGCGTAGCCAGTTGCAGTCTGGCTATCGTCTCTGGGTTCCATGCGTGCCTGATGCCGTCCTTGCGCCATGCGAACTGTCCTTGGTTCTTTAGAGGAGAGTGGAGCGTTGAGAGTTTAGGCTCTGAACTAAACTTGATTGCATCCCGTGCAATCTCCTTCAGGCCGATACCGCCGATGGTGCTCACCTCTGTACCAAAGTATCGGCGCAGCAAGTCCTCGCTCAGTCCGATGCTCTCGAAGATTTTCGCGCCGCGATATGATCGGATGGTCGAGATGCCCATCTTGGACATAATCTTCTTCAGCCCTTTATCCACCGCCTTGATGTAGTGAGCCTCAGCCGTTGCATAGTCTTCTTGTATCTTTCCCCGCTTCACCAGGTCGTCGAGAATGGCGAATGTCATGTACGGGCACAGTGCCGAGGCCCCATAGCCCAGCAGCAGTGCCGCATGCATCGTCTCGCGAATCTCGCCGCTCTCCACAATCAGCGCCGTCTGCACCCGCTTACCAACACTGATAAGATAATGATGCACGGCAGAGACGGCCAGCAGTGAGGGGATGAAAAACCACACTGCCCCGGCAGCTCCCCCTTCGGCCCCCGAGGGGGCTACATTAGTTTTGTCAGTCAGGATGATGTAGTTGAAGCCATCGTCTACGGCTTTCTCAGCATCTTTGCAAAGCTTGTCAAGGGCTTGACGCAGGGCTTCCTCTGCCCTTGTGTCCATCGTGTCCCCCTCGGGGGACGAAAGGGGGGCTTTCCCCTTGGGGGCTGAAGAGGGGGCCCCTACTTTCATTTCCAGCTTCTTCGTCTTGAATCCCTTGTACCTTATATTACATAGTATATCGAGTTGTGTGTTGGTCAGTACGGGTTGCGGCAGGCGCACCATCTTACAGTTCGAGGCGTCTGGCGTCAGGATGTTCGTTCCCACGGCGCCAATATACTCCGTCAGGCTCATCACAAGTTCCTCACGGATGGGGTCGATGGCGGGGTTCGTCACTTGGGCAAACTGCTGACGAAAGTAGTTGAACAGCAATTGTGGACGATCACTCACCACAGCCAGTGGTGTGTCGTTGCCCATCGCGGCAACAGGCTCCTGTCCCGTCGTGGCCATCGGGATGATGGTCTTGTCGATATCCTCTTGGCCATAGCCGAAGACTACGAGTTTGCGCTCCAGATCGGTCACCACATTCTCCACCTTGCGCCCACTCTTCAGTTTCTCCAGTTGCACGCGGTTCTCTGCCAGCCACTCCCGGTAGGGATGCGCCTTGGCCAAGTGCTCCTTGATCTCGCCGTCGTAGTAAATCTTCCCCTCCTGCGTGTCGATGAGCAGGATTTTTCCCGGTTGCAGTCGCCCCTTGCTGACCACGTCGCCCGGCTCAAAGTCCATCACGCCCACCTCTGAGGCCACCACCATCATGCCTTGCTTGGTAATCGTATAGCGCGAGGGGCGCAGTCCGTTTCTGTCGAGCATACCACCCGCATAGCGTCCGTCGGAGAACAGCAGGGCAGCAGGACCATCCCACGGTTCCATCAGTATTGAGTGGTACTCGTAGAATGCCTTCAGGTCCTCCGAAATCGGATTCTTTTCATTGAACGACTCCGGCACGAGTATCGCCATTGCCTGCGGCAGCGACATCCCGCTCATCATCAAGAACTCAAACACGTTGTCGAGGCTGGCAGAGTCGCTCATGCCAGCACGCTCTCCCGCGCCTTCATCCATCCCCGGTTGCCGCGGATGGTGTTAATCTCGCCGTTGTGAGCCAACAAGCGGAAGGGCTGGGCCAGTGACCACGTGGGAAATGTGTTTGTGCTGAAGCGTGAATGCACCAGCGCCAGTCCGCTTGTAAAGTATGGGCTCGACAAGTCCGGGAAATACCGCCGCAGCTGTCCGCTCGTCAGCATTCCCTTGTAAATAAGGTTCTTGCTCGACAGCGAGCAGATATAAAAGTCCTTATTGTCGATACGGTTCTCTATCCTCTTGCGTACCTTATATAATATACGGTCGAGTGTCGGAGCCTGTTCCTCCGTCGACCCCGTCACGAATATCTGCTTGATGCTAGGCTCCACCCGCCGTGCTGCCTCGCCAAGTACCTCCGGGCAGGTAGGCACCGTGCGCAGATGCATCAACTGCAATCCCTCGCGCTCTATCTCCTCGATCATCACCGAGAGAATCTCCTGCTGCTCCTTCTCCTCCTTTGGCAGAAAAACCAGCCCCGTGCCGTACTTTCCCTTCTCTGGCACTGGAATACCTTGCAGCAGAATGAACTCGTGCGGAATCTGCAGCATGATGCCTGCACCGTCGCCTGTCTTGTCGCGCGTCTCGGCCCCTCGGTGCTCCATGTTCTCCAGTACGCGCAGTGCCTGGTCCACCAGTTCGTGGCTCTTGCCTCCGTGGATGTTCACCACCATGCCTACGCCGCATGCGTCGTGCTCATACTGTGGCTGATATAGTCCTTCTAGTTTACTTTTTGTCATATTATCCTTGGCTAAATCTTACATTTGTCTCTGTTCTGGGTGCAAAGTTAATGCAAAAAGATAGGAAAACAAACAAAAATACGACACTATTTTATTTGTAAATCGCACACAACTGACATTTTGTTTGAAAATAAAACAAATTTATAACAATATGAAAACAAAAAGACTCCGTTTGCGCTCTTTTGGTTTACACTTTGTCATTTCGCAAGATTTTGTTGACGAAAACTTGGAGATTTATGCGGAATATTTCCAAAAACAGCCATACCTTTGCCCCCAAGTTCTTGCAAGACGACACAAAAACAAAGTATTCATTTTAAAAGGTAAAAAGCTATGAAAAGGATTGAAGCAATTATCCGTAAGACCAAGTTTGAAGAGGTCAAGGAGGCACTGCTCTTATCAGACATCGACTGGTTTGAGTACCACAACGTACACGGCATCGGCCAGAGCCGACAGGAGCGCATCTACCGTGGTGTGCAGTACTCGACGGATGTCATCGAGCGCGTGGCCTTGACAATCGTCTGTCGCGATCAGTTGGTGGAGCCAACTGTGAAGGTCATTCTGAAGGTTGCTCATACAGGCGAGATTGGCGACGGTCGCATTTTCGTCAGCGACATGATCGACACTTGGTCCATCCGCACAGGCGAAAACGGTGATACCGTACTGAGAGACAAGAAATAAAGGATAACACAACAACACAAAGACTTTAACAATATGGATGAAATAGGATTATCACTCGATACCGTATGGATGCTGCTGGCAGCCATGCTGGTTTTCTGGATGCAGCCGGGCTTTGCTCTGTGTGAAGCTGGCTTTACGCGAAGCAAGAACACGGCGAACATCCTGATGAAGAACTTCGTCGACTTCATGTTCGGCTCACTTTTGTTCTTCTTCCTCGGCTTCGGATTCATGTTCGGCAGCGAGGGCGCAGGTTTCATCGGTATGCCCAATTGGGGCGACCTCTCTTTCTACAAAGGCGACTTGCCCGTTGAAGGGTTCCTGATTTTCGAGACCGTGTTCTGCGCCACCAGCGCTACCATCGTCAGCGGTGCCATGGCCGAGCGCACCAAGTTCTCGATGTATCTCGTCTACTCGGCCTGCATCTCACTCTTCATCTACCCCATCGAAGGTCACTGGACCTGGGGAGGCGGCTGGCTGTGCAACGATGCTGCCGACGGGTTTATGATGACGACCTTCGGTGACGTGTTCCACGACTTTGCAGG
>CACXXD010000001.1 GCA_902771445.1 uncultured Prevotellaceae bacterium | reverse complement strand
ATGGCTGGCGTGTCCTCGTTCCAGAATGCCACTTTCAGAAGGCCCTTTTTTTTATGAATTATCTTGACAAAAAACGAGTAAAATAATTTGACGATTCGGATATTTTTCTTAACTTTGCAAACACTTAATAAATAAATACTTATGAAAATTAAACTTTTAACTGCCACACTGGCACTCGCTACCTCAATGGCAGCGCAGGCACAAAGCGAAATCTATCCCAAACACTTCGACCTGGAACAGGTGACATTGCTCGACGGCCCGATGAAAACGGCCATGGAACTGAACGTGAAAAACTTGCTGAAGTATGACGTTGACCGTCTGCTCACGCCATACGTCAGACAATCGGGCCTCGCCGCCACGACCAATGCCAAAAGTCCTTACTACCAATGGGAAAAGAAACATCCATCGTTCAGAAACTGGGGCGACAACAGCTTCAACCTCGACGGTCATGTGGGCGGTCACTATCTGTCGGCCCTGGCCCTGGCCTATGCTGCCAGCCACGACGCGACGACCAAGACACAGCTGAGAAAGCGCATGTACTACATGCTTGAGGTGATGAACGACTGCCAGCGCCAGTACGACAAGAACCAGAAAGGCTTGTACGGCTTCATCGGCGGACAGCCCATCAACAGCGACTGGACCGCCCTCTACCAGGGCGACACCGAACCTTTCAGACGGCACGGCGGCTGGGTGCCTTTCTATTGTGAGCACAAGATTCTGGCCGGTCTTCGCGATGCCTATATCTACGGCAACAGTCAACTGGCCAAGAAGATGTTCAAGAAGTTGGCTGACTGGAGCATGAACGTGGTGGCCAACGTGAGCGATGCCGACATGGAGAACATGCTGTACATAGAGCATGGCGGCATGAACGAATCGATGCTCGATGCCTATCAGCTGTTCGGCGACAGCAAATATCTGGATGCTGCCAAGAAGTACACCCACAAGGCGATGCTGAACGGCATGCAGACACTCAACACCACTTTCCTCGACGGCAAGCATGCCAACACGCAAGTACCTAAATATATAGGTATGGAGCGCATAGGAGAAATGGCAAACGGAGAAGCGAACTACCTGACGGCTGCCGAAAACTTCTGGACCGACGTGGCTGAGAACCGCACCGTGTGCATAGGCGGCAACTCGGTGAACGAGCACTTCCTGTCGGTAAGCAACTCCAACCGCTACATAGACCAGCTGGACGGTCCCGAATCGTGCAACACGAACAACATGCTGAAGTTCTCGGAGATGCTGAGCGACCGCACCGCCGATGCCAAGTATGCCGACTTTTACGAGTATGCCACATGGAACCACATCCTCTCCACGCAAGACCCTGCCACGGGCGGCTATGTCTACTTCACCACGCTTCGCCCGCAGGGCTACCGCATCTACTCGCAGGTGAACCAAGGCATGTGGTGCTGTGTAGGCACGGGCATGGAGAACCACTCTAAGTACGGCCACTTCATCTATACCCACGACGGCAAGAAAACGCTCTACGTCAACCTGTTCACACCCTCTAAATTGGTGAACAAGGACTTTGTGGTCACTCAGCAGACACTGTTCCCCAACATTGCCCCAGGCACATCAAAAGCCAACAACATGCCTGCGACAACCGAACTGACCATCGGCAAGGCCGGCACCTATCAGCTGGCCGTGCGCCATCCGGCATGGGCAGGCAAGGACTACAGCATCACCGTGAACAAAGAGAAGGTGAGCATGAACGTGGAACAGGGCAAGGCCAGCTACGTGACCATCGAGCGCAAATGGTCGGTGGGCGACAAGGTGGTGGTCACACTGCCCATGGAGCTCAACTATGTGGAGTGTCCCAACTACACCGACTACGTGGCCTTCACCTATGGCCCCATCCTGCTGGGTGCCAAGACGACTGCCACATCGGCTGAAGAAGCAAGAGCAACGAAGCTGACATACGAGAAGCTGCAAAACGAATATGGCGGCGAGGGACGCATGGATCATGCACCCGGCTCAAGAGCCTCATCGAAGAACCTGCTGTCGGCTCCGCTGCTCATCGGTGACCGCAGCGAGGTGTTGCAGCGCATCAAGCGCACCACTACAGCCGACGGACAACTGCGCTTCTCCATCGATGTAAGCCGTCCAGACGCAGGGACCTACAACTGGCAGAAGCTGACACTCCAGCCGTTCTATCAGATTCAGCATGCCCGCTATATGTGCTATTGGTATCAGCAGACAGCCGAGAACTTTGCCAAGAGCGACATGGCACTGACCGAAGCAGAGAACGAGGCACTGAAGGCCCGCACCATCGACTTCGTGGCTGCCGGCGAACAGCAAAGCGAGGCTGGACATGAGTACAGCTATTCGGCAAACTCAGGGAAAGGCACCTACAACGGTGAGACCTATCGCGACGCCAAGGCCGGAGGCTACGTGCAATACACCTTATATAATATTACGCACGTGGGCGAAGGGCTGTCTGTCATGTGTCGCTTCACCATTTTCGACAGAGGACGCAAGGCCGAGCTGACGGTGGACGGCACCAAGATTGGCGACGTGGTCATACCAAACCAAATGAAGAATACCGACAATGGCTTCTTCAACGTGGAATTTGCCATCCCCGAAGAGCTCCTGAAGGATGCCAACGGAGAGCTGAAGAGCAAGTTTGTGGTGCGTCTCTCAGCCACAGAGAACACGCCTAATCCCGGCCTGTACTATCTGCGACTGATTAAGAAATAAGCTATCTTTAACGCTTTTTTCATAAAAAACTAATAGTAAACTACAGCAAAACTCCTAACTTTTCATTATCTTTGCACCAAAATATAAACAACAGTATTAGATTATGAGTCAAGAAACGGAGAAAAAAACACTTACACTAAAGACTTTGACAAAAAGCAGCGTATGGGATGTGCAGGAGAACGACATCTTCAGAATGCTCGAAAGCGCAGAAAAAGACGCCGAGATAAAAGACAACCTACGCCACTTTACAGATATCATCAGGAGTGCTTTCATGATCGAGGAGGTCAATGAAGACTCACCTATCATAAAAACGAAATATGAAAAGATGGGCTACAAGGTTGGACAGGTAAGACTCGACGAAGACAAGAAGATTGGCTGGGCCATCAAGAAGCGCCCCATCGTTCGCGTCACCGACCTGACCTACGAGAACATCCGACATATCACGGCCTCAAAACTGATTGAGGTGCTCGACCGCAACTTCGGCGGTGGATGGGACTCGCTCTCACAAAGCATAAAAGACATCATTGAAAGTGGATTCGACATCTCGACCACTACCCTTCCCAAAGACCGACTGCACAAGAAAGGCGGCATGTATGAAAAGAAAGTCGCCGACGGATTTGAAGTGCTCGAGGTGTCGAAGGGAACATGGGTAGAGGCCATCTTTGCCAAGCTGAAGCCAGAGACCGAAAAGCCTCGCATCAAGATGGCATCGGCTGTGCGCGACCTGGACGACGAAGAGAATGAAGACGAGGATGTTGAGATTGAGGACAACTACAACAAGCCCGATGAGGACGACATTGAGGTGGAAGGTCCCAACGACGACGAAATCACGGAAGACAACTACTCGACCATGATGGATCTCGGAGCGGAAGACCCCGACGAAGAGGCCGCCAACCTTGCCGAATATGGCGACGACTAAGGGGGACTGACAAGTAAACAAACACATAGAAACAATCAGGGGTAGAAACTTTTTGAAGAAGTTCCTACCCCTGATTGTTTGTTGCTGTCAGTGCTTACAGGTCGGCATCGCTCATCTCGAATGTGCGGCCTTTGCTCATGTCGCCCGTCGTGAAGCCTAACTTCAACCACTTCATGCGCTGTGCTGAGGTGCCGTGAGTGAAAGACTCGGGCTGCGAATAGCCACGCGCCTTCTCCTGCAAATAGTTGTCACCTATCTTCTTGGCACAGTCAATGGCTTCCTCCAGATCGCCCTCTTCGATAGAGCCGAACTGCTTGTTGTCGTGATGAGCCCACACACCGGCATAGAAGTCGGCCAACAGCTCCAGGCGCACACTCAACTTATTGGCCGACACCTTGTCGGTCTGGCTCATGGCCTGGTGAGCCTTGTCAAGGATGCCAAGCAGATACTCAACATGATGCCCCACCTCATGGGCGATGACGTATGCGTAGGCAAAATCGCCATCGGCACCCAGTTGTGACTTCATCTGCGTGAAGAACGACAGGTCAATATAAAGCTTCTGGTCGCCAGAGCAATAGAAGGGGCCGACGGCAGCAGAGGCCGTTCCGCAATTAGAATTGACCTGATTGGTGAAAAGGACCAGTGTGGGAGGCGTGTACTGTCCGTATCCGTTCTCCTTGAAAATGCGCGTCCACACATCTTCAGTGCCAGCCAGAATGATACGTGAGAACTTGGCCAGTTCCTCTTCCTCTGGCGTAAACTCGCGCTGGCCAGGTGCCTGCTGCTCCTGAACAGCACCCAGTCCACCTTGCTGCACTACATTGTTAACAACATCGCCCAGATTACCTCCTTGCAGGAAGGTAAAGAGGGCGATAAGAATGATACCACCAATGCCGCCAATGCCGGCCTTGGTTCCCGTGCTCATGCCACGGCGATCTTCTACGTTCGAACTTTCTCTTCGTCCTGTCAGTTTCATTGTTCTATTAATTAAGTTTATGATAGTGCAAAGTTACAACAAATTATCGATATGCCAAAACAATTTATTTAACTTTCTCGAGTGACTATGTATTTACGATTTAAAGATTGTATGGCTGTTTTCAAGTAAAGAATTTGGCTTTTTCAGCAATTAGTAGTACCTTTGTAGGCAAATCATTAACATAATGACGCTACATATATTCAACCCTGAACACGACATCGCATTAGCATCGGGACTGGACAATTTCACTGCTCCGCATGCCGGTCGACAATTAAGGCACGACCTGGGATGGCTGCCTGCGCTGTGGGCGCAAAAGGACGACTACATACTGGTGGACGATGCCGATTTCGCATACAGAAAGGCCTCAAAGCACAAGCCGTTAAGTTCTTGTGGCAGAGTGACATACGAGTGCAGACAGTTCCTGACATGGAAGCCTTCAGAATCGCTGAGGAATATTGACAGGATAGAAGTGTGGGGATGGGATTCGGCCATCAAATCACATCTGCAACGCATCGGAATCAGCGAACAGTTGCTGCCATCGCATCAGCAACTCGAAGAGATTCGTCTGTTGTCGCACCGACGCACTTCTGCCCGACTGCTCACGTCGCTGTGTGGCACGCTGAAAGACCTGCGGCTCGTCGGCGAGGCACAAGAATGCACTTCGACCGAAGAAATCGATGCGGGAATTGAACGATGGAAGACAATAGTGCTGAAAGCACCGTGGTCGTCAAGCGGAAGAGGCATCAGATTCATCAACGAGAAGAAATCGGCCTCGGTGGAGGGATGGATCAGAAATCTGCTGAGCCATCAGGGAAGCATCATGATGGAGCCATATTATAATAAGGTGAAGGATTTCGGCATGGAATTCATGGCCAACGGCAATGGCAACATCAGCTATCTTGGGCTTTCGCTCTTCCACACGGCCAACGGGGCATATCAAGGAAACCTCCTGGCCACGGAGCAACGCAAACGGACAGAGATGTCAAACTATATTCCTTCGGAAACACTTGACACAGTTGAGCGAACCATCTGCCAACAGCTCGGCAGTATCATTGGCAATCGACATGAAGGGCCTTTCGGCATCGACATGATGGTGGTTGGCAGCGACAATGCCGATGAGGGATTCCTGTTGCACCCTTGCGTAGAAATCAACCTAAGGAGAACGATGGGGCATGCCGCTCTGGCACTGACACGACTCGTCAATCCGAACAACGATGACGACGTGATGCGCGTCATGCGCATCGTCTATGAAGACAATCAATATAAACTAAAAATAGAAAAACTATGAAACTGAAACTTTTCATGCTGGCAGCCATCATGCCCGTCATGGCCAATGCGCAGTATAAGTCAGAGGTGTGGAGTCCCGACAACGGCAACGGAACCTACACCAATCCTGTCATCAATGCCGACTATAGCGACCCCGACGTGTGCGTGGGGCCTTCGGGAGAAGACTTCTATCTGACGGCATCCAGCTTCCAATGTACGCCGGGACTGCCCATCTTGCACTCGAAAGACATGGTCAACTGGGAAATCATCAACTATGCGCTTACTGAACTATATGAGGGCGATGACAAACTTACAGAGCACTTCAGCAAGCCACAGCATGGCAATGGTGTGTGGGCGCCGAGCATTCGCTATCACAACGGAGAGTTTTATATCTACTGGGGCGATCCCGACTTCGGTGTCTACATGGTAAAGACGAAAGACCCCGCCGGAAAATGGGAAAAGCCAGTCTGCGTAATAAAGGGCGAAGGATATATTGACACTACCCCACTCTGGGACGATGATGGCCGCTGCTATCTCGTCAACGGATGGGCCAATTCGCGCTCAAAGTTCGCCTCGGTGCTAACCGTGCGCGAAATGTCTGCCGACGGAACCAAAGCCATCGGACAGCCCGTGATTGTATTTGACGGCAACGGAACGGAGAACCGTACCTGCGAAGGTCCGAAGTTCTACAAGCGCGATGGCTGGTACTGGATTATGTGTCCTGCCGGAGGCGTGCCAACAGGCTTCCAGCTGGCCATGAGAAGCAAGAGTCCTTACGGCCCATACGAGCACAAGATTGTGCTGGCTCAGGGCAAGACAAACATCAACGGCCCTCACCAAGGGGCATGGGTCCATACGAAATATGGCGAAGACTGGTTCCTGCACTTCCAGGACAAGGAGGCATACGGGCGCGTTGTTCACCTGCAGCCCGTCGACTGGTCAACAGGCTGGCCAATCATGGGAAAGAATGGTGAGCCTGTGGTCACCTATCAGAAGCCGAAGTCTTCGGCTAACGTGATTGTCAACCCCGTGGAAAACGATGAGTTCAATGCACCTGTCATGGGCAAACAATGGCAATGGCACGCCAACTACGACGAGAAGTTCGGTGTCCCCACGGCATTCGGCACGTTCCGCATCTACACCTATAAGTTGTCTGAGAACTGGAAGAACTTTTGGGAGGTACCCAACCTGTTGCTGCAAAA
The DNA here is from genome assembly GCA_902771445.1 of uncultured Prevotellaceae bacterium. Lineage (GTDB taxonomy): Bacteria > Bacteroidota > Bacteroidia > Bacteroidales > Bacteroidaceae > Prevotella. Next base: position 83,814 of record CACXXD010000001.1, on the reverse strand, counting down.
GACTCCTGCCGACAAGTTCACCGTCACTACGAAACTGCGCATGACCTCAAAGGCCGATGGACAGTTTGGCGGACTGATCATGATGGGACTGGACTATTCGGCCCTTGTGGTGCGCCGTCAGGGCGAAGAGTTCCAACTGGTGCAGATGACCTGTCATGCTGCCGACAAAGGCAAACAGCAAACGGAAAAAGTCATTGCCACGCTGAAACCGACCGCAGCCGACAAGATAGACTACAAGCCGGGCATTCACGAAGACATCTACCTGCGACTGACGGTCGACGACAGCAAACTGCACTTTTCGTACAGCATGAACGGAAAGAAATTCACGGAATGCGGCGATGAATTCAAGATGCGCGAAGGCAAATGGATCGGTGCCAAATTTGGATTCATTGCAGCAGAAACTAATGCGAAAGCAGACCGCGGATGGGTTGAAGCCGACTGGATTCGCGTGACAAAGTAAAACTTTTTGATTGCTAAAACTCAAAATTTAGACTTTTTATAATTATTCCGCACAAGATTCTACAAAAAAAGTAGTAATTTTGTGCGGTTTATGAAGACAATGGAAAAAAAAGAAGGTGTGCGTAAGGCAGTAGAACGCATACTTGACAACTATCTTGAGATGAACAATCATCGCAAAACGCCTGAACGTTATGCGATATTGCGAGCTGTCTATAGCATGGACGGACACTTCACGCTGGAAGAACTTGGAGCCGAACTGAACGAGACCTACAAGTTTCCTGTGTCGAGGGCAACCCTCTATAACACACTCAATCTGTTTATGGAGCTGCGACTCGTCATCCGGCATCGGTTCCAGGGTTCCACGAAGTATGAGGCATGCTATGAAGGCGAAAGTCACTGCCACCAGATTTGTACAGTTTGCGGTAAGGTTACCGAAGTGAAGACTCCTGAAGTGACAGAGTCAATCAACCAGATGCACCTGAAACGATTCAGGAAAGACGGCTACACGCTCTACATCTATGGCATCTGCTCGACTTGTCAGGCGACCATCACGCGACAAAAGAATAATAAGAACCAAATAAAAAAAATAGAATGAACAAAGGAAAGGTTGACGTCCTGCTTGGATTGCAGTGGGGCGACGAAGGCAAAGGAAAAGTAGTTGACGTGCTGACACCTCACTACGATGTGGTTGCACGCTTTCAGGGTGGACCGAATGCAGGACATACGCTCGAGTTCGAGCATCAGAAATATGTGCTGCGCTCCATTCCATCAGGTATTTTCCAAGGTGAGAAGATCAACATCATAGGCAATGGTGTGGTGCTGGCTCCCGACCTCTTCATGGAGGAAGCCAAGGCCCTTGAACAGAGCGGACATGAGCTGAAAAGCCGTCTGCACATCTCGAAGAAAGCTCACCTCATCATGCCCACACACCGAGTGCTCGATGCTGCCTATGAAGCCCAGAAAGGAAAGAACAAGGTAGGCACAACCGGCAAAGGCATCGGCCCGACCTATACGGATAAGGTAAGTCGCGTGGGTCTGCGCGTGGGTGACATCCTTGAAAACTTTGAAGAGAAGTATGGGGCTGCCAAGGCAAGGCATGAAGCTATTCTCCAATCTCTCAACTACGAATATGACATCACCGAGGTCGAGAAGAAATGGATGGAGGGCATCGAATATCTGCGCCAGTTCCCCATTGTCGACTCTGAGCATGAAATCAACAACATCTTGAAGTCCGGCAAGAGCGTGCTGTGCGAAGGCGCACAAGGCACAATGCTCGACATCGACTTTGGAAGCTATCCGTTCGTCACCTCTTCTAATACAATCTGTGCAGGAGCATGCACAGGTCTGGGCATCGGCCCTAATAAAATAGGCGATGTCTACGGCATCATGAAGGCCTATTGCACCCGCGTAGGCGCAGGCCCCTTCCCCACAGAGCTTTTCGACGAGACTGGCAAGAAGATTCGTGACCTCGGACATGAATACGGTGCGGTGACTGGACGTGAGCGCCGTTGCGGCTGGATCGACCTCGTGGCACTGAAGTATTCTATCATGGTGAACGGTGTAACAAAGCTGATTATGATGAAGAGCGATGTTCTCGATGGCTTCGACACCATCAAGGCTTGTGTGGCCTATCAGCAAAACGGGAAAGAGATTGACTACTTCCCTTACAACATCGAGGAAGGTATCACACCTGTCTACAAGGAATTGCCTGGATGGAAACAGGACATGACCAAGTTGACAAGTGAAGAGCAATTCCCACAGGCTTTCAAAGACTACATTGCTTTCCTTGAGAAAGAACTGGAAACACCGATAGCCATCATCTCTATTGGTCCTGACCGAGACCAGACTATCGTACGCAAATAATCAATTCGGCAATTGGTGATGACCTGTTCGCAGACACATAAGACGAACATTATCACCAATTGCTTTTTAATTTACTATCATACATGAAACCATCAATTCCAAAAGGTACACGCGACTTCGGCCCCATCGAGATGGCCAAGCGAAACTATATTTTCAATACGATTCGTTCTGTTTATGAGCTCTATGGATTCCAGCAGATTGAAACACCAGCTCAGGAGACATTCCAGACCCTCATGGGCAAATATGGCGAAGAGGGCGACAAACTTCTGTTCAAGATTCTGAACAGTGGCGACTATCTGTCGAAAATATCTGATGAAGAACTGAACGAACGCAACACGCTTCATCTGGCTTCAAAGATCTGCGAGAAAGGCCTGCGCTACGATCTGACCGTTCCCTTTGCCCGCTATGTTGTCATGCACAGAGAGGAACTCCTGCTCCCGTTCAAACGCTACCAAGTGCAGCCTGTCTGGCGTGCCGACCGTCCGCAAAAGGGACGTTACCGTGAGTTCTATCAGTTCGACGGCGACGTGGTGGGGAGCGACTCGCTCGTCAACGAAGTGGAACTCATGCAGATTGTCGACACCGTATTTACGCGATTCGGTGTGCGCGTACAGATAAAAATCAATAATAGAAAGATTCTCTCTGGCATCGCTGAGGTGATTGGTGCTGCCGACAAGATTGTTGACATCACCGTTGCCATCGACAAACTCGACAAGATTGGCATCGACAATGTCAATGAAGAGTTGCGCAACGACGGACTTACCGATGAGCAGATTGAGAAGTTGCAACCCATCATCCTGCTCGAAGGAACCAACGAAGAGAAACTGGCAACTATAGCAGAAGTGCTGAAAGAAAGCGAGACGGGACAGAAGGGAGTTGAAGAGACACGCTTCATCTTGTCAACCCTTGCATCGCTCGGGACACTAAACAATGAACTACAGTTCGATTTGACACTTGCCCGTGGTCTAAGCTACTATACGGGAGCCATCTTCGAAGTCAAGGCACTCGACACACCAATGGGAAGTATTTCAGGAGGCGGTCGATATGACAATCTTACTGGTATCTTCGGAATGCCGGGCCTTTCAGGAGTGGGCATTTCGTTTGGTGTTGATCGAATCTACGATGTGCTCAACGCACTCGATCTTTATCCCAAAGACTCGCTCCAGACATCGCAGCTTCTTTTCATCAACTTCGGTGAAAAAGAGACAGCCTACTGCATGTCGATGCTGGCGCAAATTCGTGCAGCCGGCATTCGTGCCGAAATGTTCCCTGATGCAGCCAAAATGAAAAAGCAAATGTCGTATGCCAATGCCAAGCAGATTCCTTTTGTTGCCTTGGCTGGCGACAATGAGATTGCAGAAGGGAAAGTGACACTCAAGAACATGAGCACAGGTGAGCAATCGCTCGTAACACTCTCTGAACTAGTCAATAAGCTTCAATAGTTTCAATTTAAATATTGGTAAGCAATGAAGAAAATACTTCTTTTCCTATTTGTCATTCTGGCTGTTGCTGCCGACAAAGAGCGCACCACGACCATATTCATGATTGGCGATTCGACAATGGCCAACAAAGACATCTCTGGCGGCAAGCAAGAACGCGGCTGGGGAATGGCTCTTCAGTGTTATTTCGACGACAATATCCGAATCAGCAACCATGCGCTCAACGGACGGTCGTCTCTCAGTTTCATCAACGAAGGCCGATGGGACTCCGTCGTTAATCGTATGCGTCCGGGCGACTATGTCATTATCCAGTTTGGTCATAACGATGAGAAGCCGAAGCGTGACCGACACACCGATCCCGGTTCGACGTTCGACTATAATCTGGCCAAGTTTGTGCGTGAGACGCGTGAGCACGGTGGCATCCCAATCTTGATGAATGCGGTAGTACGCCGAAACTTTGCACAAAAGCCCCTAAAGAACGATGACGACGAAGCATTGCGCAAGACGACATTCAAAGACGCGAAAGGTCTCGTAGAGGGCGACTCGCTCATCGACACTCACGGACTCTATCGAGTGGCACCGCGTGATGTGGCCAAGCGCATGAACGTACACTTCGTGGATGCCAACCGCATTACACACGACTTGGAACAAGGATTGGGAACAGAGGCTTCGAAGAAGCTGCACATGTGGTTCTTGCCAGGCGAAGAGCCAAGTGTGCCAAAGGGACGACAGGACAACACTCACTACAATGTCTATGGCGCACATGTCGTAGCACGCTTGCTGGCCGACGCATTGTGCGAGGAGGTTCCTATTCTCAAAAAATATCGTACCGATGCCGACATCACGGTCGACCGTCATGGTCGTGGTGATTTTCTGGAGCTTTCGGGTGCAGTAGAGAAAGCACTTGCCAACTCCAAACAAGAAACGACCATCCAGATTCTGGGAGGTGAATGGGAACAGCCCAAGTTGCCCAAGAAGCACCGTATCAAGTTCATCCTAAGAGAAGGAGCCACATGGAAGTAAACATCAATGAAGTGTTGCTGCGCAATGTGACCTTGCTCTCCCGGCAAGAAACGAAAGAGGAGTCTATCATGCCTGCTGGCTCGGCCCCCCTTCCGTCGGTCGATGAGGTGCGGCGCATCGTCAGTCTGGTGAAGAGCATCATCTTCACCGACTACTTCTACAAGCGCCAGCCAGAACAACAGATTCGTTCCTATTACATTGGCGTGAACCTCGAAGAGCTGTTCAATCTGCTCTGTCGACAAATAGCCAGAGGACTACAGTTCTGCGAAGATTGCGCTGAAGAAGAGGTGGCACCAACGGCCACTCAGCTGGCACTCAGATTCATTGACTGTCTGCCCGAAGTGAAACGAATGCTCTACACCGATGTCGAGGCAATGTTTCAGAACGACCCAGCGGCAACCAACTACGGTGAGGTGATTTATTGCTACCCGGTCGTTGACACGATGACCCACTATCGCATTGCCCACGTGCTTCACAAGATGCAGGTGCCTGTCATTCCTCGCATCATCACAGAGCAAGCACACTCAAAGACGGGCATCGACATCCATCCCGGTGCTACCATCGGCGAGTATTTTGCCATCGATCATGGTACGGGTGTCGTCATAGGCGAAACTTGCATTATTGGCAATCATGTAACACTCTATCAGGGTGTTACGCTCGGAGCCAAGAGTTTCAAATACGATGCTGACGGCAACATGCTCAACATTCCGCGCCATCCTATCATCGAGGATTACGTCACCATCTACTCTAATGCCTCCATCTTAGGACGTATCACCATCGGCCATCACTCGGTCATTGGCGGCAACATCTGGGTAACCAACGACATACCGCCCTACTCTCGCATTCAGCAGAGCAAGGCCGTCGACCTTTCCTTTCAAGGCGGTTTAGGAATATAGTAATGATAAAAAATAACTTGGGACGTATTAACGTCTGTTCAGACCACCCCTAACCCCTCCTCGCTCGGCTCTGCCGCTTGCCTTAGCAAGAACTCAGGAGGGGAATTAGTTAGACCAAGTTTCCAAAGTCAAATGAAAAGCAAAACTACCCCCTAGCCCCTCCTGAGTTCTTGCTAAGGCAAGCGGCAGAGCCGAGCGAGGAGGGGCTAGGGGTGGTCTAAACAAATGAATTTGTCCCAAATTATTTTTTTCATTACATAAACGAATTCTATCAACAAAAAAAGCGCATAATTGATATGCGCTTTTTTTATAAGTAAACTATTCGTCTTCCGGAGTTATGAGCTTATAGCCCTTGCCATGAATGTTGATGATTTCAATCTGCTCATCGTCCTTCAGATGCTTGCGAAGCTTGGTGATGTAGACATCCATTGAACGGGCATTGAAGTAGTTATCATCAATCCAGATGGTCTTCAAGGCGAAGTCACGCTGCAGAATCTCATTGGCATGCGAGCAAAGCAATGCCAACAGCTCATTCTCCTTAGTCGTCAGCTTTGTCTGTTTCTCACCGATGCTCAGCAACTGTTTCTGCGTGTCGAAGGTGAAACGACCGATGTGATAGAGTGTCGATTCCTTTGTCTTCTTGCCACGCACGCGACGAAGGATTGCCTCAATACGGAACACCAGTTCTTCCATTGAGAACGGCTTGGTGATATAGTCGTCAGCACCAAGTTTGAAGCCCTCCAGAATATCCTCCTTCAGAATCTTTGCCGTCAGGAAGATGATGGGGATTTCAGCATTGGCGGTACGAATCTCCTGTGCCAGAGTGAAGCCGTCTTTCTTAGGCATCATCACGTCAAGCACGCAAATGTCGAACTTAGTCTTCAGGAAAGCCTTGAAACCTGCTTCGCCATCGGGGCAAAGCTCAGCCTCATAGCCTTTGGCTGCCAAATACTCACGAAGTAACATACCGAGGTTCTCGTCGTCCTCACAAAGCAAAATTTTCAATTTGTCTTCCATAATTATTCCTGTTTACCCTTTGCAGGGGGATGGGGTCTGAACATCTGGCTCATCGCCCACCATGATTAATACTATGATTGTTTATCTCTTGTTTTTTTATTGTCACGCTCACTAAGCTTCTTCTTTCAGTATGGGCAGGATTACGGTAAACTTGGTTCCCTTGCCCAGTTCGCTTTCGCATTTTATCTCGCCATCGTGCAGATTGATGATCTTCTTCACGTAGGCCAGACCGAGGCCGAAGCCTTTCACGTCATGCACATTACCCGTATGCACCCGGTAGAACTTATCGAAAATCTTCTTCACGTTCTCTTTCTTGATGCCCAGACCATTGTCGGCTATCGAGAAGCACAAGTGCTCGCCTTCATTCCATGTGCGAATATGAATGTTGATCGGCTGATCGGTCTTGCGATACTTCACCGCATTGTCCATCAGGTTGGTAATCGCATTCTGGAAATGCACCTCGTCTACGAAGATGGCAGAGTCGACAGCCTCGACTTCCATGTCTATCTTACCGCCAGTATGACTGACCCTCAGGTTGAACGAACCTGCTACTTGCTCCAGCAGCTCATTCAAGTCCAGTTCCTTCTTTTTGAAAGAAGCCGTCTTACGGTCGAACATCGACATCTGTAGCACTTTCTCGACAAGGAAGCGCAGGCGTTTCGACTCATCGTTGATGACGCCCCCCAGATGCTTCATCATGGCCGGGCTCTTCGTCACAGACTCATCGTTCAACATCTGAGCTGCCAGCGAAATGCTCGATATAGGGGTCTTCAGCTCATGGGTCATGTTGTTGATGAAGTCGTTCTTTATCTCCGTGTATCGCTTCTGACGGAAAATCACAACGATGGTGAAGACAAACGTGATGAGCAGCACAACGGTGAATATCACGGCTGGTATCATGAAACGAATGCTCGACAATATGTAGGAGCTCACGTCAGGAAAATGAATCTTCACAATGCCCATCTTCGACGAGGGATCGTTGCGGAAGAGTGTCTGGGTGTAGCAAATGTCCTCGCCTTCGCTCGAGTAATCGGGACAACGGTACACCTCGCGGCCATCGGTGGTTGAGACCGTGAAATGGTAAGGCAGATTGATGCCATTGTTCAGCAGTTCGGCACGAATGTCCTGATCCAGTAGCTTGAAGTTAACGCGCTCTTTCAGCGGTTTGTCGCTGGCCGTATACAAGATGTTGTAGACCACCTCGTCGAGCAATGCCTTCTGATATACATAGCGATTGCGCACAATTTCCTGAAGCGACTTGGTTGCCTCCGACATCGAGTTCTTGTCGCGATGCAGAATCATGGCCTTTGGCACCGAAGCTGGCTTCGTGGTGAAGGTCTTCAGTTCGAATGCTGAGTAAACCGTACCATCATCGGCTGCAACGGCAAACTGATGGGAGTGACGGATGGAACCGTCGAGGCCATCGACCATCACCGAGTCCTGATTATAAGCACGGCGCTCCACGTCGTTCACGTCTTTCTCCAGATAGCGCAACGTCTCGTTCATCTCCAGATTACGCGAGGCCTGATAGAGGCTTCTGTTCACGCTCTCGTCGAACTGCTCTTTTTTCATCTTTGCCATATCTTCGATATAGGAAATCTGCAACAGAAGCAACCCGATGAAAGCAAAGCCCATCACACCGGCAATAATCCAGATCGTACTTTTTTTCATGTTCGTCTCTTTTTGCTTGCAAATATAGCAATTCTGCGTTTCTTTCACCTTTATTTAGTTAAACAATTTGGTTAATTTTAACAAGATTAACAAGTATATTTTATTTTAATGCAAAATAATCAAGTAAGCAATTAAAATGTCATATTTTTTATACTACAATCATGACTATTTGCCTCCAACTAAGGTATGAGTATTCAATAAGTTGCAAATCGTAATCATTTATAGGTATTTTTCTACATATTTTATATTTATTTTTGCATAAATAGTTGATAATTTGTAATTTTGCAGCAAACTTTTATAAATATAATAAGGTATGAAAATTTCTACTTCAAAAAAAATCATGGCATTAGCTGCCAGTGCTTTGCTACTCTGTGCAACCGGCGCAGATGCAAAAGCCAAAAAGCCCAGTGGCGGTTCTGTCACTGGCGACATCGTCATCAGTAAGGTGTTCTATTCAGGCAGCATCCGGCTGAACGATGCTACCCCGAAGAACTACATGTTCCATCAGTATGTGGAACTGTACAACAACTCTGCCGACACGCTCGACGTCTCTGGTCTTTACCTTGCTTTCCCCAACAGCGATTCGGCTACCAACGCATGGACTGCCGAGGAAATGCAGACTGCTCACAAGGACTCTATTGTGGTGAAGCAGATTTTCCAGATTCCCGCAGAGCCTACTTGTCTGCTCGACCCGGGCAAATCACTGGTCATAACCAACTGTGCCGTCGACCACAGCGAGATTGCCGTGGGCAACGTCAACCTGAGCAGTGCCGACTTCGAGGTGAAGAGTACCAACAAGAGCTATGTGGAACTGCACAACGATGCCGTTCCTGCACTCAGTCTGATTTATTCGCCCACCGCAGCACTCGATTTCATGAACATTCTGAATCCCGGACCGTCGGGTGTCATTCTTTTGGCAGCCGATACGAAGATCGATGACTGTCCGCTCACCTATGCCAAGGGTAAGACCACTGGCAACCAATACAAGATTGTTCCTGCCTTCAAGACGATTGACTGCGTGGACATCGTGAAGCAGAAAGAGCCGTCTGCCGCCGACAAGCGCATCCCCACAAGCTATGATGCCGGCTTCTGCGTCACCGACTCTATAGGTACATTCAGCGGACAGGCCGTCATGCGAAAGACAGCCTACATAACCAGCGACGGGCGAACCGTGCTCTTCGATACCAACAACTCGAGCATCGACTTCATGAGCACCAACGACCTCTCGCTGCGCACCTATTGCGACACCATTAGCGGACTGTCCGATTCTACAATCGTCATCCCCGAAAGCGGCTACCTCGCCATCAAGCCTTCCAAGCCGTTCTGCGGAAACAACGACGTTCTCTTCTGCTATGTGAATGCCACAGCCAAGTCGACTGACTTCAAATACAATGAGATTCCCGGCGACTCGCTGTTGCTCATGGCTGGCGACTGGATTGCCATCGGAAAGCCTGGCTCACACGACATCAAGCTGAGTGAGGCGCAAGCCTGCATGCGCACGCGCTCGACGTCTCAGCAATGGAGCGAAGAGAATCATAAGGAGCTGACGGGCGGACAGAAGACGCGCAGCATCTACAAATTCAGCAATGCCGTGGGCAAGGTGGGATTCCAGCGTGTTCCGCAGACAAGCGAGGGCGGATATAATGTGGCCGACTTCTCCGACGGTGATCGTCTCTACGTCACGCTGACGCCTGCCATCATCGAAAACTTCAAGGAGACCTTCGGCGTGGCCGATCTGGACTTCATCCCTTGGACCGGTTCCACTCCTGAGTCTATCGAAACAGGCATTCAGACCACAGCCGTTGCAAAATCTGTTCGTCAGCATGCTATCTACAATCTGAACGGTCAGCAGTTGTCCACACTCCAGAAAGGCATCAACATCATTGACGGCAAGAAAGTCTTCGTAAAATAAGCATCAAGCCTATTTTTAGAAAGAACTATATCAGAAGCAGGGATTCACTCATCATGAGTTGCATCCCTGCTTTTTTTGTAATAGCATTTTCAGTTCTGCAAGATAGTGTGTGGAGTACCTTTCGTCCTTTGCACGGTGCTTTAAGCACCGCATCCCCAAAAACTTTTGTTAAATCTTAGCGCAAAAATAACAATTTTGCAGTATTTGTTATTACTTTTGTACTTCCATATACAGAGAATGTGATGAACAAAGTTAGAATTACTGCCATACGCCAGACCGTCTACACTGACCTGATGGCAAAATTTGAGAACCCGATTGAACATACTTGCGATGTGACAGAGGGACAGCAATGGGTATCTGAGAATGGCCAATGTCCTGAAGGAATGTGTCCGTCTGCATGGCAATCCATGAGCGAGTTTGTTGAATCGCTGGCCAGAGGCGAAGGGAACTTCTACGATGGATGGATGAAGAACCCGATGAGTGCAATGATTAGCTGCAATGACGGGTTCCGTCCATTCAGTTTCTATATCGAAGTGATTGAACAATGAAGATGAATCTTATCTGACAGATAAAAATCGAAACAAATATGACAATACAAGAGTTTAGAGATTACATGGCATCGGGCAAGCCCGTCGTTGGTGGCGGCGAAGTCCACATGATGTTTCATCAGCTGTCGCAGGAGGCTTTGCGAATCACGGCTGAGATTAACGGCAAGTATCACACGCCAGAAGAACTGCACACATTACTGGAGCAGCTTTGGGGGCGAGAGGTACCCAAGACGGTAGGCATGTTTCCGCCGTTCCATACTGATTGCGGAAAGAACACCATCGTTGGCGAACGTGTGTTCATCAATACGGGTTGCAAGTTCCAGGATCAGGGAGGCATCACCATCGACGAGGGCGCACTCATCGGCCACAACGTCGTGCTGGCCACCATCAACCACGACCTCGACCCTGCACGTCGGCAGAGCATGAGCTATGCACCCATCCACATCGGCAAGAACGTCTGGATTGGAGCCAACGCAACCGTGCTTGCAGGAGTGACCATCGGCGATGGGGCCGTCGTAGCAGCAGGTGCAGTCGTGACAAAAGATGTCGAACCGAATACGATTGTTGGCGGTGTACCAGCAAAAGTAATAAGAAAAATAGACGTATGAATATAGAAGACTATCGCGACTACTGTCTGTCATTGGGTGCTGATGTAGAAGAGAAACTACCCTTCCAGAAATTCAAGAACGGAGAGGGTGTCTTAGTCTTCTACGTGTCTGGCCACATGTTCTCATTCTTCGACTGCAATGATTTCTCCGTCATCTCACTCAAATGCCAGCCAGACCGCATCGAAGACCTGAAAGCACAGTATGAGTGCATCGGAATCCAAAGACCGCGCCAGACGACCTACTGAAGGAACTTACTCAAAACTCCTACGAGATTGTAAAGGCAAAGTACAAGTCACAGCGCCCACCCCACACCCCGCAAGCGAAAATATGAATTATTTTGACAATGACCCCTCTGAGAATCGCATGGAATTCACCAAACTCTAAGTCGCTTGCAAATATGCGAGTATTGAAAGGGGTTGCGCATGTCACTGATTTACAGCGTGTTGCAAAATTTAGCTTCGCAATAAGACCAGTTCTTACTATCAACTAATTCGGTTTCCGAACAATTCTGAGCAGCAATCAACTGCCTTCGTGCCGAGATTTGTATTGGATCATAGTGGGTTTGCAGCCATATCAAACTGAGATGTGACTTGGAACAGAACGTAACGGATGATAAAACTCAGTTTGATATGGCTGTAAACCCACCATGATTCAATATCAATCTCAAAACGATGTCGCTGACATAGTGTGATGGCAGGTGTGTCCTCGTTCCAGAATGCCACTTTCAGAAGGTGTATGAATTATTTTGACAAAACACATACCAATAGCACTTAGTTCTTCATCCATCTTAATGATGTTCCTATCTGTTACATCAGAGAAGTATATAATCTTACCCCATTTTTTCAACCAATCAAGAAATCTGTTATAGCGTGCAGCTGTGTCTTTGCTTTTTCCGTAGATTCTTACTTTAGTACGATCAACACAGTAATCGTAGAACAATCTCTTGTCGACCGTTAGTTCTTCCATACGACGAGGAATTTCGTCTAGATTTAATTCTCCAGCTTCAATCATAGCATGAGTGACTTTACGTGCGCGAACCATAATACTATCAAGCAACTCATTTAGTTCTGCAGAGTCAGGTCGATTGACAACAATACCGTTATGCCATTCTTTTGGTAAGAGACGTACGCCTGTCGTAATGTATTTACTTTTTCTCTCAAGTGTAAGCCTGAGTTCTACTGATGCGGCCGTTTTAGGACCTGCTTTCTTCTTGCGGTCATAAATATAGACCAAAATTGGTGCAATAATATTAATCTTTGTTAAATATTAATTCCATTCAACTTTTCTGGCAATTTTTTGCCAAGTGGTAAAACATTCGCAGATAGGTGGTAAAACAATGGTAAAACATTTTGCTTACGTCGTCTCATGTTATCTCACGAAATCTTACGAACTTTTTGAGAGGTCTCTATCCCCTTATTAGGGTGAGATTTAAGCACTTACAAGGACTAACAAATATAAAAAGCTGATTTTCAGGCACTAAAAAATGGAAGCCTTTTTGCGGCTTCCATTCAGTTTTGCGGAGAGTGAGGTTCCGCTGCCTTTTTCTTCTTAACACACTGAGAACCAGTGCTATATTATTCCTTTGACGTCTCTCGTCAATCGGATAGTGTATCTTTATTGTACTTCCAAGTGCAAAAGTAGGCATTATTTTTCGTTCTGCCAAACATTTGCCCGACTTTTTTCATTTGTCGTTGTAGTGACCCTCCACTTTCACGACCAGGACAGTCACCACATCCTCATATATATCATAGATGATGCGGTCGTGTGCTGTGATGTGACGTGACCAGGTGATGTCCTTTCCGCCTACAAGAGCTTCTGGGTGGCCAGTGCCAGAACGTGGATGTTGCTCCAATTCTTTGATAAGGTCTGTGAACTTTTTATGAAGCCTTGGATTTGACTTTTTCCATTTCTTTGCCGCCTTCTCGGCAGAATGAGTTACCTTTACCTCATACTTCATAGCGATTCAAACCATTTATCTATGTCCTCATGCGTCTTCAGCGTGATACACTTCCCCTCGCGGTATTCCTGTCTGGCCTTCTCTATCTCAGCGGCCAGTTCTGGGGTAATCTCATTCCTGTTTACTACCATATCGTCGCGGCTGATGGGAGTCAGCTTGACGTTGCCGGCCCTCGACGAGATAACGACATCTTCACCATGATGGGCTATCTTGATATACTTCGTCTGATTAGCCCTGAAATCTCTTCCTGATATTACTACCATAACACGATTTTGTTTAAGTTCGCCTGCAAAATTACGCATTTTTCTTGAAACGGACACCATTTTGGGCAAAAATGTTGCATGATGAAGCATCTTTTCTTCAAAATATTTGACAATATGGAAAAAGATACCTACCTTTGCACTCAAGACAAACAGGTTAGGCAATGGGTAAAAGGTGGCAATAGCTGCGTAATGGGAGGCCCCTACCTGCTGTTGGCGCTTGGGTATGAGCGTGGTAACTGGCTTACTTATACGGGGAGGAACCGTCAATGAGATAAAACCCAACCAATTCCTGAAGAACAGGATGGAAAGGCCACAGAGATCCTATGGGATTTCTGTGGCCTTTTTCGTATTTACATCTGTGATGTGTAGCGGCTCACAGAAATAATAACAATTAGAATCTGCCATTCCGGCTCCGAAGATCCGCTACGCTTCGTCCGGGGTGGCAAACTAACATTTAAAGATAATGAGAAAGTATCTGAGTTTTGTGATGATGGCCGTCCTGATGGCCTTGACAGTAACAATGCTGACTGCTTGCGGCAGCGACGATGAAGATGATAACATCGCTTCTGGCGATAACGGCCAGCAGCGCATAGAGATGACTATCGTAGGTGACACGAAGGGATGGGTTGTCATGGGAAACTTCGGTGGGTACAGGGACAATCCTAATGAGACAGACAAAACATGTGTCCTGAAGTGCAACCAGACAGAATATGTCTTTACCAACGAGGATAATAGCCTGACCGTAATGACAGGAGGGCTGGCACAGAGGACATTCCCCGTTACTGTCACCTTGGAGGGAAATTCCATCCTGTTCTTGGACCTACAGGTCACGAAGAACGGAGAGTATGAGGCAAGGGATGCCAATGACTTGACCATCACCCTGAAGGGATATAAGGGAACAAGGCTCACTAACTCCTTCAGCAAGACCTATAACTCCACACAGAGGGCAGTAGTAGGGTTCCATGCTGACAAGACCGATGACAAATTCGATCTTGGAGGTGAAATAACCTTTTAACGCTCCAGAATTATGGAACTGTTGTTGTTAGGTCTGTTCCTGATGTGGCTGTTCGGTGATAAGTCTGAGAAAAAGAAGAAGCAGCGCAGGCGGAGAAGGAAGGATGACTCCTGGCTCGATACTGCCTGGTTTCACGATCACGGCCAGAGTATATAGGTGTCCTGAATGAGCTGGCCGCTTCTGCGGAATTGGACTGCAGTCGAGCCAGCCAATCAGTACCCTCTTCTGGAGAGCTGCGTATGGAGTTCTGGGTACATCAGTATGGCTGGGCATCTCTGAGGAAAATACAACTTCCGATAATGAGTGGAAGGCAGCTCTCCAACATTTAGCCTGGTATCGTGAATCGTGCGATTAAGTTCGTATTCTTCGACATGATGCCAGTGTGAGCCGCTGCTAACGTCAGCGAGATTGATTCGCTGTTTGGTGGCGGCTCTTTTAACTTTTCAGAAAATATACATTATGAGAGCAAATGACTTGATGATTGGCGACTGGGTATATAACTCCAATAATGAGAAATGCAAGGTTCATGGCATAAGTGAGATATTCGACAGCAATATCACGCTGGATAACTATGACAAGGAGAATGATGGGTGCTTTGAGATGGAATTTGAAGTTTCACCCATACCCTTGACCGCTGAGATATTGGAGAAAAACCAGATAAGGTATCAGTATGGCATGCCTTGGTATCAGGGTGGTGCCGATAGTGTGTTTGAGTTTCGTTACAAATCTGATGATGGTACAACGGAAGTGAAGAAACAAGTCAGATACGTCCATCAACTACAACATGCCCTTCGCCTGTGTGGAATAGTGATGAAGATAACGGTATGAAGATAGGCTATGAGACAATCAGCAGATACAGAGAGGTTGTTTCTTTTATAAGGTGAGCTTACGCGTAGCTCGCTCTTTTTTTACCAGTCGCTACGCTCCCTCTAAGGTGCTGAACGCTTCGGGGCAGCACCCCGACCCCCGGCTTTTTCGGCTTGCGCGTGGAGGTGCAATTGCACTTAACCCAATAGTCATCAATATGTTAAATCAAGAGATTTAGCTTTTTATTTTCTTGCGCCCATCGATAAATCTGTAACTTTGCGGGTGGAAAACGGCTTGCCGGATAATTGACAGAATTAACTTCTGCTAATAGCACACTAGGGGTAGCAACAAGATAACGTACCATTTTCTTTCTGCAACGCCCTGTGTGGCAGGAGGGCCTGCACCCGTCAGGACACCTGATGCAAGCATCGGTGCCCTGTCTGCTCGACACAAGTTGTCGAGCGTATTAAGAAGAACAAACAAGCAAATGAGAAGAATATGGGAAAGAAAACATCTAAGCACTTTAGGGCAGCCTCCATCTCGGCTGACAAGCACAACAAGCGAATGAAAAATCTTGAACACCCACGACCAGAACTTCAGCCAGAAGACAAGGCATTGTGGATATGGGAAGCAGCAGATAAGAAGTCTGTATATGAAATGCGTAAACAAGCCGAGAAAGAATACTTTGCCAAAGAACGCACCATCAGAGGAAAGGACGGGGCGATCTACACCGCTCATCGTTCATTGCCCAAAAACGCAGAACCTGTCAAGGAGGCTGTAGTAGTCATCAAGGAGGACACCACCATCGAAGAAGTAAAAAGATGGGCATTTTATTGTCATGAGAAATATGGCATCCGACCAGTCGGCGTCTATCTACACCTTGATGAAGGCCACTGGGCAGAACTCGATGAGAATGCCGGACAGACCGCGGATATGTATCGGCGAACAGATGGTAAAGTGTGGAAACGACTAAACGAGAAAGGTAACTGGGAATACTGGAAGCCTAACTATCATGCTCATGTGGTTTTTGACTGGTTCGATCATCGTCAAGCACAATGTATAAGTCTTAACAGAAAAGTCATGAGCGATATGGAGGATGACCTTGCCAAGTTGCTCAACATGGAGCGTGGCACACCAACAGGCAAGAAAGGAGTAGATGCCAACACCTGGAAAACAATAAAGGAATCAGAACGAGTCAATAGGGAACTGTCAACCGCCATGAAGAAATACAAGAGTCTACAGACTATGATCGAGAATCTGACCCACGAAAAGG
Source organism: uncultured Prevotellaceae bacterium (assembly GCA_902771445.1). Taxonomy (GTDB): domain Bacteria; phylum Bacteroidota; class Bacteroidia; order Bacteroidales; family Bacteroidaceae; genus Prevotella. The sequence continues at coordinate 67,063 of CACXXD010000001.1, read as the reverse complement.
ATGAGCTAGAGAAAGACCTTATAGATGGCTATGGTGAAAAAATCAGAAAGAACAAGGCTCTACAGGAACTGGAGGAGAAGATAGCAGACAAGCAGGCAAAGCTTAATACTACTATCAAAGAAATGACTGTCAAACTGGACGAATTGGCTGAAATACAGACCGACCTTAAGGAGGTCAAAGGTAAATGGTTCGGGGAATATAGGAAGTTGGCTGAAATGAAAGAAAACACTAAGCGTCTTGAAGAGACCATCAACAGACTAAAGCCCATCGCCGAACAGGTGCCTTCGCTGCAGGATCGACTCAACAAGGCTGAAGACAGATTATCCTCTATTCCGGCAGAACTGACCAGCGTAAGGAAAGAAGGAAAACAAGAGGGAAAAGAAGAGGCCATAGATGAACTGTATAAGGCAGCGCATCTAAGGTATAAGAGCAGTAGGCCGTCGCCAGCTGATGTAGGCAAAAGATATGGCGAGTATCAACGACTGGCGACCGTAGATTTGCCACAACAAAAGAAAGAGAATGAAAAATTGAAATCAGAAATTTACGAGCAAAAAGAAAAAAACGAGCATCAGGAAGCGGAAAATGCTGCTGTCAAAGAAGAAACAGAAAACAGGAGTAAGATAATGGAATATCTGTGGCCAGGGGCATGGGAGGCTGCACGCAGAATAACGACACCAGGGAAAAGGTTCATAACGCTCGATGACAGTAAAGCCATCAGGAAGGCTGTCGGAGAGCACCCCAAGTGGAGCATCAGTCAATGTCACGACCTCATCGAAGCTGCATCGAAGATTCTTCAGCCATTCTCTTCCCTCATCAAAGACATTTATGAACTTGCGGCCGGACCTGGACGTGATGAAATGGGTAAGATTGTCGATTTTACTTCGGATGACAGCACTGAAACTAAGACTACCACAGCATGTCTATTCTATGGACTACTTGAAGCCGCTACACAATACGCTGAGAGTACAGGAGGAGGCGGAGGATCCTCATCTGGTTCGGACTGGGGTCGGAAGAAAGACGAAGACAATCGTGCTTACGCTGCTAGATGCTTACTTGAAGCACGGAACATGCTCCAGTCAAGTGAAGAAGAGACCATCAAAGAGACCAGACGAATGGGAAGAAAGAGATAGCTGTCGTAAACGTGTTAAATCAAGAGATTTACCATTTTATTTTCTTTTCTCCGCTATATAATGTGTAACTTCGCACCGTTAACAATTCATGAATTTTAAATTTTTGTACGAACAATGAAAAAGCACTGTCAGCCGCTCGTTAACACACTCTTCTGAGGCACAAGCTATTGACACTGACGATGCTTTAACTGGTGCAAAGGTACAAAAAAATTCTGAAATACCCAAAGAAAAATTAGAAAAGAAAACGCCGACCCTCACGGGCAGACGCTTCCCAAATGATTATTACACGAAAAATTGAAATATATAGGTTTTATTTATTCTTCATTAAAGCCCACACCTTATCGCAGAACTGCAATGGCAACAAATATTTCTTGAATCCTCCAAATAATTATTCATAAACTTTATCAAGTATTTGTATTTGTATACTTTTGTATGTTTTATATACATAGATAGTCATTTACGTCTTTACATGGTGCAAACCGATTTCTGATGTCCTCGGCTCTATATAGGGCATTGTGCAGGAAGGCGGTAGTTTCATCACCTCCCTCGTCGTTATCCAGGCAGAGGTAGATTTGATTCTGTAACGTTTTCAAGACCCCCAAAGCGGCCTCCTTGTTCACAATCGAATTCAACACGACATAGTTGTGCTTTATATCACCGCATAAGGTAGCGAACGACAACATATCCATAAAGCCCTCAAAAACGACCGTAGGCGCGTTTCCTCGGCAGAGATGGGTAGTTATACCCTTCGGTCTTGTTCCACCCTTGTAGAAGCTACTACGCAGTTCAAAGCCACCTTTGTCGTTGGGATAGGCCAAGGCATAGAGGTAGCCGGGAGCATCATTGAAGGAGTAGTGTGCCTCCTTCAGAAACAGCTTAGCTATATCGATGTTCACCTTCCGGCTGTACAAGTAGGCGAACAGGCCCTTAGACTGCAACTTCACAACGTCGAACTTTGTGAAAGCCGTTCCTTTCTTTTTTTCCCCGTCTGATAATATAATAGGCTGGGAAAAAGGAAAAGATGAAGGATCCTGACGTTCTATTTCTTCACAGGCCCGCCGGACATCATTCGTACCCAGGCAGCGCATAACCAAGTCTATGATGCTGCCGTGCTCACCAGTTGCCATGTCATGCCATCCCCTGCCATTCTCGGTAACCGATAATGATGGATGGGCATCTGCTCTCCATGGTGCCCGATATAAGAACCCGTGAGCAGTCTTCTTCAATGGTTGCCCGAGGTAGTTCAGGCAAGTGTACTGTTCCTTTATTGCTTTGATAGTCATGTCTTTTTCTTTTTATCAGTCAAATATTTTTATTTCTCAGATGCCGATTTTTGAAAATGCGACAAAAAAAGTGTTGAGCTGTTGAATGAGGCTAAATAGTTGATTATCAATTCGTTAGTTCTCAACACTCTCAACAAAATGAGATTTACATTTATTAACAAATAGGGCATTTTGTTGAATCTGTTGAGAGTGTTGAGAGATTTTTGGTTGTAACTTGTTGATTTACAGCCCCTCAACAAATTCAACAAATTCAACAGTTTTTTTACAGAAATTTTTATTTTTGGAAATGACATGTCAAATATTTTTGATAAATTCATATTTGATTGTATAGTATCTGCCTACGGCTTTTATCGGAGAGTATTCCCCCATTTGCGACCCACTTGGTACATACTTGGTGTAGGTGAGACCATTGCCGACAGGCGTAAGTTCCCAGGCGTACTGGAGCACCTTCTTTATGTTGCGTTCCTCGAGGTCATAACGGCCAGCACATCCTTTAAAGGTCAAGATGGCGTAGAGATCTTTGGGACAGATGTCTATAGCTTCCAGTCCGTAGCTCTCCATCAGATCTAGCAGCACGTAGGCCATCTGCTGCTCCAGTCGGCTGCGGTTGCCGGCAATGATGCGGTCGAGGGCCTTGGTGTGATAGTCATCGAACGAGAACCACATGCGAGATACACATTCGGTGCTCAACTTGCGGTGAATGAGGTAATCGAGGAATGCCGGAATCTCGTAGATCATCTTACTCAGCAATTGGGTGTCATCACTCTTTAACTTGGGAACTTGGATTACCCAGAAGCGAGTCTCACCGGGCTCGATGATGACAGGACGCTCCACGTTGTTAGAGCACAAGATGAACTTCCCATGGAAATCACACTCTATTCGGTCTTTTCCCTTGGCTTCAGCTTTGTAGATGGTGGCTGTGCTCAGGTTCTTCAGTCTCTCAGTGTACTCCACCTTGTCGAGGAAGGCTTCATCGACCATGATGAGCAGCTTGTTGGCCCAATCAGAGTTAAATTGGCTTTTGAAGTCCTCATTCGTATTGAATGTTGCATTCACGCCAAAAATAGCTTTGAGAAACTTCAAGAACGTCGATTTACCAGTGTTCCTCTCGCGAGATACGAGCATCAAGATAGGCAATTTCTGTTTAGGCTGGAGGTAGAGTAACTGGAGGTAGTCAAGGCCTAACTCATAATATTCACCAAAAATGTGCTTCAGGAAAGCCCGGATATTCGGACAATCGACACCAGAACGCGGCTCATAAGGTAGTGGCTGGTAGAGGTTGAGCCACTTGCCAATGACTTGCTGGTAGTTAGTGTGTGATGGCTCATTAGCCCAGCCGACATACTTGGGCATCTTGCTTATAATCTCGTTGCCACGGTCTTTTCCGTAGTCTTGATAGATGGCAGCCGTAGACCACGGCAATAGTTGTTCTTGCCCTGAAGGATTAATCTCTTTAAGGTATATCTGTGTTCCTATGCGCAGGAACTTTACTTCTATATCATTCATAATTCTCATTTTTATTCTCATTTTTATGTTAATTCCGATAATTAAAGGGGGAAAAACTTGCAAGTGTCGAGAATTATGCGTAACTTAGTCCCGTTGAAAAAACAAAGAAGCTAATTCTCTACACCGCTTCCTGCTACTGGCTCTGAGTCTCCACCTCAGGGCCAGTTGTTTTTTAGGATGGTCGTAATAGTATACTCATTTCATTATCATCTACGGAATCCATGCCGGACGGTCTGTTCCTCGTCGGGTTCCTCTTCCTGTTCCTCTACTTGACTTGATTGTTGTGGATTTACCTCCATCCACTTCTCTGTCAGATCATTGCTGGGCTTTTTCACCTGTAGTGCATCCACTACACGAACAGACAAGCCCTTGAAGGTAGCCGTCTCGATCATATTTCGTGTGCCGCGGGACTCGCCATCCCAGAATACAATCAGGGCATCCGCATTATCGGCCATCTTTTCATTTCGGATGGGACCTGCAGCCTTGCCGTAAGTTTTCCAATCGGCAGGGTATCGCTCAACCTTATACCCACGTTCATGGGCGTACCACTCCCCGAGTTGGTCTGCACCTCTGGCAGCGCCGGACACGACGATGATGTTCTTATGCGCCTGTCGTGACAGAAGGGCATCACACTTTTCCCTGAGGAGACCGTAGTTCTCGAAGTCCCAACTTCCGGCGATTATTACGCGAAAGTCCGGCTTTTCATCCTTTAGATCTTCATCTTTTTCCCAGTCTGGCTTTTCCTTGGGACAATGAATGATATCCTGCAGGAGAACACTCGAATTCCAGCCATCAGCCTCTACTTGAATGAGTTGTTTTCGCAGACCATCCACCTCACGATCGAATATCTCATCGACTACGTTATAGAAAGCCTTAGCCTGGCTTCTACTTGCCGTGCGGTACTGCTCATCGCCTTCAATGGCGATTACATATTCTCTCTGTCCCATGGTTTACTCCTCCCTTATTTAGCGTATTCTCGAATAAGTGCATCCCGCACGAATAGTATGCGCCCTTGCTGGTTTGACCCGTTCTTTATATGTGGGAACTTGTCCTTTAGGCGTCGCATGCTATTCTGCGTTATACCCAGGATGCGAGCTGCCTCCTTCACATCACAATACTCTGAAGGTTGCTCATTGTCCTCCTTCATCTTACGGTACAGGATCCTTGCCGTCTTCGTCGCAATGATCTCCATCTGTTTCTCGCTGAGTTGAATATCCATATTACTACAATTTTGTTTAAGAAATTTGATGCAAAATAAATCAATTGCGAGGGAATGAACGAATTTTAGAAGGCAAAACTCTTGATTTAACACGTTTAAGACTATTTCGGTCGTAAATCAATTAAATCAAGACTTTATTCGGGATTTTTCACTCTTAATCATCTCCACCAACTCTTGGAATGAGAGACGTACTGAAGACAAGATCCACACGATATCTTGCTTCCATTCCATCTTATGCCAATCGCCATCCTCGCCTATATGGCCGGCAAGGCTCACCTCTTGGATTACTTCGGGCAACAGGTCAATAAACAATTCATACTCATCTTTCTTGTTCAGAACATCCACTAAGTTTTCCATATACCTTATTTATTATTATATTGCTCAGATGGGCTGAGTACCCCATAAATCTCAATAATTCTGTAATAATGCAGATCTCACATATTGCACACGGCCATTACGCCCTTCTCCTTTTACACGTGGAAAGCGAGAACCAATGGCCCTCATGTATTCCGGGGTGATATTAAGGATTTTAGCAGCTTCAGCGGTTGACACCATTTCAGGTAATTCGTCTGCTTGCTTTAATTCACGCTTCAGTATCTTTGCAACCTTGTAGGCGATTGCATCGATAGTTTTCTGGCTAAGTTCCATTTCCATAATATAGTCTCCAATTTTTGTTGTTCAGTTGGGCTGAACTCCCTTTTATTCTTACAAATCCTTCTCAATGCCAGCTACTGCATCGACTACAGTCTCATCAAGCAACTTTGCATAGACTTGTTCTGTTATCTTGGCCGAACTATGACCGCAGATCTTTGAGACTATCCGCATGTCGATACCACTGTTAAGCAGCAGCGTGGCACCAGTATGACGCGCCCAGTGGCTGCTAATCGGTTTGTCTATACCGGCAGCCTGAGCCACGACCTTCAAATACTCGTTGTACTTTACATTACTTATAATAGGCAGTTTGTTCCTGTACTTCGCCAGAATGTCAAGGGCTGGCTTCACCAGCGGAATAGTAAAAGTCTCTTTTGTTTTTCCCCGCTTTCCCACATAGACTTTCATTCCCTTCACCTCTTGGATCTTCTTCGGGTCAAATGCGGCCAGATCTACGTAGGCAAGACATGTGTAAGTCTGGAACACGAACACATCGCGCACCTTCTCAAGACTTTCAGTGGATAGTTTCACATTCTTGACTCGCTGGAATTCTTCAGGTGTAAGATGCTTTCCCAACCCGCCACTTGACTTCTCTTTACTGATATTCACCCATTTATACGGATTTCTGCGAAGCAATCCTTCACTGACGGCATCGAGGATAAATGAATTGAGGAACCGATGATAGTTGTTCCATCGGCTGTAAGCCTTCATACCTTTGGCTGTAAGATGGTGCTCGAACTCGATAATCTTCTCTTCCGTGATGTCCGACCATTCTGTGATACCTCCCCACTCACGAAACTTACGCATGAAACGGGCATAACGCGTCTTCGAGTCAGTTGACTTCCCAAAGCGACGTACCTCTGCACGCTTCTCGCAGAAGTCAAGGAAACAGATGTCAGAGACACGAAGTCTGTTCAGGCGGTCAGGGATGCTGAAGATGTCGATATTGCCTTCCTCAATCATCTGGAGAATGACCTTGCGGACATCTATGAGCAGTTGCCCGAGCGTCTGGTTGATTTGCAGAGCGTCGACACGAGCCACGACAGTGCCTTTGTGCCAATGCTTAGGCAGAAGCTTGATGCCGGTGGCCATGAACTTCTGCTGCTTCTTGTACGATACTCGCAGCTCAACGGCTGCTTCTTTTGTGGCGGTTGCCGTGTGACGGCGATTGAATACCAGTGCCACTAATGGTGTTGTTCTCATGTTAATAACCTTTAAAAGAAATACACTTTTTGAATTCACGTGAGGGTTGTACTTCCTTTTGTACTTCTTTTCGTCATCATATCGAGTTATGATGTTCGATGATGAAGTATTGTTTTTTTGAGGACTCCTTCCCCTATAACGTACACTCAATCAGTGAGTTACTTTTATAAGGCACTGGTAATCAGATACTAAAAAAGAGAACCTGTGGGGTTCTCTTTCGGTGTTAATCAGCGGAGAGTGAGGGATTCAAACCCCCGATACCCATAAGGGTATACCGGATTTCGAGTCCAGCGCGATCGATCACTCTGCCAACTCTCCAAGCTTTGAAGTTGTTCAAATAACGCCTTATCTGAATTGCGGTGCAAAGGTAATGCTTTTTCTCGAACTTACAAAGTTTTTTACGTTTTTTACTATCTAATAGCATATTTTTTGGAAACTTTTGATGAACTCTGCGTTCTGTTTTTGGAGAATACAATAATAAATAGTAATTTTGTACGCTCATAATTATATATGTATAATATAAAGCAATAATGAACGACGCAAAAATCATCAATGACCCTGTGTTTGGATTCATAAAGATTCCCAGAGGACTCCTGTATGATATAGTTTGTCATCCTCTCATGCAACGTCTGAATCGCATCAATCAGTTAGGGTTGGCATCAATCGTGTATCCCGGTGCAAGGCACACTCGATTTCAACATTCGTTAGGCGCATTTCATCTGACAAGCGAAGCAATCCTCACACTTCAACAAAAAGGGCAATTCATTTTTGATAGCGAGGCTGAAGCCGTTGAAGCTGCCATCCTAATGCACGACATCGGACACGGGCCTTTCTCACATGTACTTGAAAACACACTTATCTCTGGCATCTCTCATGAGGATATTTCTCTGCTGATGATGGAGCAAATCAACAATGATTTTAACGGCAGACTCAACCTTGCCATTTCCATTTTCAAAGATCATTATCCGAAACGCTTTCTTCACCAGCTCATCAGTTCGCAACTCGACATGGACCGTCTTGACTACCTGCGCCGCGATTCGTTCTTCACCGGCGTCACCGAAGGCAATATTGGGTCGGCACGAATCATCAAGATGCTCAACGTGGTTGACGACAAGCTTGTGGTAGAACAGAAAGGCATCTATTCGCTTGAAAACTATCTCACTTCACGCAGGCTGATGTACTGGCAAGTTTACCTCCACAAAACTGCCGTCGGCTACGAGAAAGTATTAGTCAACATGTTGCGACGCGCAAAATTTCTCACGCATGAAGCCAAGAACAATTCTATGCACGAGAAACCGTTTGCTTCTCCGGCATTAGCCTATTTCCTTAAAAATGATGTCAATGCCGACTGGTTCAAGACACATTCGGAGGCGCTTCAAATGTATGAAGAATTGGACGATAGCGATCTATGGAGTGCCATGAAGGTATGGAAGCACAGCAGTGACAAAATATTGTCGACCCTTGCCACCGACATGCTCGACAGGCACATCTTCAAGGTTGAGGTTCACGATGAGCCGGTGTCACGTGAGCGAATCGATGCCATTGAAGCCGAAATAGCCGAGAAAATCGGCATTGACGTGAAGGATGCCCACTACCTGACAAGTCTAAATACCATTCAGAAAGATATGTACTCCATCGACGATGATTCCATCGACATTCTATATAAAGATGGAACGATAAAAGACATATCTGAAGCCTCAGAGATATTAAATGTAGCACTTCTATCAAAAAAAATAAGAAAATATTACCTGTGTTACCAAAGAATATAAATATTTTTTGTACCTTTGCAAACAATATTGCAATAAGTAAACGTTAACGAATGGAATTTACAGCAAAACAAATCGCAGAATTTGTTGGCGGACATGTCATTGGTGATGAGAATGCTACCGTCAATACATTCGCGAAAATTGAAGAAGGAAAGAAAGGGGCTCTTTCTTTTCTTTCCAATCCCAAATACACTCATTGGTTATACGACACAGAGTCGTCTATTGTTCTTGTCAACAACGATCTGGTGCTTGAACATGAAGTAAAAGCAACGCTCATCCGAGTTAGCAACGCGTATGAGGCTGTTGCAAAGTTGCTACAACTCTACGAGTCGATGAAGCCCAAAAAGACAGGTATCGACCCGCTCGCAAGCATTGCAAGCAGTGCCAAGATCGGCGAGAATGTCTACATCGGTCCTTTTGCCGTGATTAGCGAAGGTGCTGTGATTGGAGACAATTCGCAAATCTCAGCTCATGTTGTTGTCGGCGATGGTGCAAAGTTAGGTACAAAATGTCTCATCTATCCCAATGTTACAATCTATCAAGGTTGTCAGATAGGCAACAACGTGACGATACATGCCGGATCAGTAATCGGCGCGGACGGTTTTGGCTTCGCTCCAAACGTAGACGGCTATGAGAAGATTCCTCAGATAGGCATAGTCATCATAGAAGATAATGTTGAGATTGGTGCCAACACCTGTATCGATCGTTCTACAATGGGTGCAACAATTATCAGAAAAGGTGTCAAGCTCGACAATCTAATTCAAATTGCCCATAACTGCGAAGTTGGTGAGAACACGGTCATGTCGGCCCAAGTTGGCATGGCTGGCTCTACCAAGGTTGGCTCATGGTGCATGTTTGGCGGTCAAGTTGGTATCGCCGGACACTTAACAATCGGCGACCATGTGAACCTTGGAGCCCAGTCTGGTGTGCCAAGCAGCTTAAAGAGCAATCAAACGCTAATCGGTACTCCCCCCATGGGACCCACAGCGTATTTTAAGTCGCAAGCTATCTTCCGCAGATTGCCAAGTATGTATAAAGAATTAGCAGCCCTACGGAAGGAGATCGATGATTTAAAAGCAAGTATTGGTTCTGACAATTAATAAATTCATCGTCTGAACAAGTGCAGACTTTCATTTATCTATAATAAAAACGGGCTTGATAAACACTTGTTCAAGCCATTATCCCTGGTATTAGGGAAATAAGATTATGATGAAACAAAAAACGTTGAAAGGAAGTTTTTCTCTTTGTGGAAAAGGCCTGCATACGGGACTTAGTCTCACCGTAACATTCAACCCAGCCCCTGAGAATCATGGCTATAAGATACAGCGAATAGACTTGGATGGCATGCCCATTATCGATGCCGTGGCTGAGAATGTTGTTGACACACAACGTGGTACTGTACTCGGCAAGGGTGACATCCGCGTTTCGACCGTTGAACATGCCCTGTCTGCATTCTATGCACTCGGAGTAGACAACTGTCTCATGCAGGTCAATGGCCCAGAGTTTCCAATCTTAGACGGAAGTGCTATCAAATATGTTGAAAAAATAAATGAGATTGGAATAGAAGAGCAAAACGCTCCTAAAGACTGGTATGTCATTCGCAAGAAAATCGAAGTAAAGGACGAGGAGTCCGGCTCATGCATCACGATTCTACCAGACGAGGAGATGTCGCTGACCACCATGTGCTCTTTCGATTCAAAATTCATCAACAGCCAGTTTGCCACGCTCGATGACATCAAGAAATATGCTACCGATATTGCGCCCGCACGTACCTTTGTTTTTGTGCGCGACATTGAGCCGCTCATCCAAGCTAATTTAATAAAAGGTGGCGACCTTGACAATGCCATCGTTATGTATGAGCGACAGATTTCGCAAGAGCAACTTGACAAACTTGCCGATATGCTACACGTGGAGCATCGCGATGCAACCGAATTAGGATATATCCAGCATAAGCCCCTCGTATGGGAAAACGAATGCACACGTCACAAATTACTTGACATCATTGGCGATATGGCCCTGATTGGCAAGCCCATAAAGGGGCGCATCATTGCCACGCGTCCCGGTCATACCATCAACAACAAGTTTGCCAGACAAATGCGTTCGGAAATCAGAAAGCACGAGATTCAGGCACCTGCCTATGACCCGAACGAAGAGCCAATCATGGATGTCAACCGCATCCGCGAGCTGTTGCCTCACCGTTATCCCATGCAACTTGTCGACAAGGTGATTGAACTTGGTCCTACATCTATTGTAGGTGTCAAGAATGTCACTTCCAATGAGCCTTTCTTCCAAGGCCATTTTCCACAGGAGCCCGTTATGCCAGGCGTACTACAGATAGAGGCGATTGCCCAGTGCGGTGGTCTGCTCGTTCTCAATACCGTTGAAGCCCCCGAGCGCTGGAGCACCTATTTTATGAAGATCGATGGTGTGAAGTTCCGCCAAAAGGTGGTTCCAGGCGACACATTGCTATTCAAGGTTGACCTGCTCGCCCCAGTCCGACATGGAGTTTCCACCATGAAAGGCTATGTCTTTGTTGGCGATCGCATCGTATCCGAAGCAACCTTTACTGCTCAGATTGTCAAAAACAAATAAAGTGATATGAATCAGATACATCCTCTTGCAGTAGTCAGCCCCAAGGCAAAGATTGGTGACAACAATATCATTGGACCGTTCTGTGTAATCGATGACGATGTCGTTATCGGTGACAACAATCGTTTTCTGAATAGCGTCACCGTACATGACGGAGCACGCATTGGAAACGGCAACGAGTTCTTCCCTGGTGCAAGCATCTCAACCAAACCACAAGATTTGAAGTTCAAAGGCGAGATTACTTACGCAGAAATCGGCGATAACAATTCGATACGCGAGAATGTAACGATCAGCCGAGGAACGGCCTCCAAGGGAAAGACCATCATTGGCTCTAACAACCTTCTCATGGAGAACATGCATGTGGCTCATGACTGCATCATCGGAAATGGTTGCATCATAGGCAATTCAACAAAATTTGCCGGCGAGGTGGTTGTCGACGACAATGCCATCATTTCGGCAGAAGTGTTGGTTCATCAGTTCAACAACATAGGAGGCTATGTAATGGTTCAAGGCGGCACACGCACCAGTCAGGACATTCCTCCGTATGTCATTGCAGGCAAAGAGCCCGTTCGGTTCGCCGGTGTAAACCTTATCGGCCTGCGCCGCCGAGGGTTCAACAATGAGACAATTGAGATGATACACGATACTTATCGCATCATCTACGCTCAGAGCATCATAAAAGACGGAATATTAGAAGCACGTGCAAAATATCCCAATTCGAAAGAAGTGGAATACATTTGCACCTTCATAGAAAATTCAAAGCGCGGAATCATCCGTTGATAAGAGTCGATTAGTAATGGGTAATTGGTAATGTGATTTTCATCAATTATTAATTACTCATTACTTTTTATTATAATCAAAAAAGATGAAAACGCTATTCGTCATAACTGGCCCCACAGCCGTAGGAAAGACCGAGTTGTGCCTGCAAGTTGCACAACACTTCGGCATTCCAATCATTAATGCTGATTCCAGACAGATCTATCGAGAACTAAAGATAGGAACAGCCGCACCTACCAATGAACAATTGCGTCAGGTACGGCATTATTTTGTGGGTAGTCTCAGTATCGACGATTACTATAGCGCATCCATGTATGAACAACAAGTGCTTGCACTTCTTGACGAGTTGTTTCTTACGAGCGACTATGCCTTGCTCTCCGGAGGCAGCATGATGTATATCGATGCGGTGTGCAATGGCATCGACGATATACCGACCGTTGATGAGGAAACACGGGCCAAGCTGAAACAAAGACTGGAGGACGAAGGTCTTGCCACTCTATGCGAAGAGCTCCGACGACTTGACCCTGAGCACTATGCCATCGTGGACAAGCAAAACCCACGCAGAGTTGTTCATGCACTCGAGATCTGCTACATGACTGGCAAGCCATACACTTCATTCAGAACCAATGAGAAGAAGGAGCGCCCCTTCCGTATTGTGAAAATCGCAATAACCCGACTCCGAGAAGAGCTCTACCAACGCATCAACACCCGAGTAGACCAGATGATCAACGACGGACTTGTCGACGAGGCAAAAGCACTCTATCACCGACGTGGGCTGAATGCACTCAACACAGTTGGCTACAAGGAAATGTTCAACTACTTAGATGGCGTATGGACTTTTGAAGAGGCAATAGAAAGACTGAAGGGCAACACCCGACGTTATGCCAGAAAGCAGCTGACATGGTTCAAGAAAGATTCGCAACTGAAATGGTTCGACCTGACGGGACACACCATAAATGAAGATATTACTAACATCATCAACTATCTGGATTCGATATGAGCAATAATTCTCAAGATAAGACCGAAAAGAACGCTGTTTCACAAAACCAAGTTCTAAGTTTCTTTTGCCATTGCGGAAGAACCATCAAAGCCATATTCCTCTGGCCTTTCAAGGGTCGTCCTTGGTACATCAAAGTCGTCTCAACGCTCTTGGTGTGTGTGCTGACTTTTGTACTCTATCTGCTTGCGGTCGACAACAACTTCCTTTGGCTATTCGGCAAGTCGCCAAGCATGGACACCGTGAAAAACACACGTCCTGCGCAGGCTTCTGAAATATTCAGTTCAGATAGCGTGATGATCGGCAAGTTCTTCAGTGAGAATCGTACCCCAGTGCAATTCAGCGATGTCAATCCGATATTCTGGCGTGCACTCATTGATACCGAGGATGAACGATTCTTCCATCACTTCGGCATTGACTTTCAGGCTTTCTTTGCTGCCCTCAAAGACTATGTCGTACATCATGATGCCCGTGGCGCATCGACCATCACACAACAACTTGCCAAGAACCTTTTCCGCGTCAGGACAGAGTATTCTACAGGTATTCTTGGCAACGTTCCTGGTCTTAAGATGCTCATTATGAAGAGTAAAGAATGGATTACCGCAGTTAAACTGGAAGCAAACTTCAGCAAGGAGCAAATCCTTACCATGTATGCAAACACGGTTGATTTCGGTTCCAATTCTTTCGGCATCAAGACAGCTTGCAAGACATATTTCAATGTAGCGCCCATTGACCTGACTCCCGATCAGGCCGCCATTCTGGTTGGCATGCTGAAAGCCACGACCTACTACAATCCACGCTTGCATCCCGAAAATAGCCGCAAGCGCCGGAATACGGTACTGGAACTGATGCTGAAGCATGGCGATCTGCCCCAGAGCCAATTCGACTCTCTGAAACAAAAAGAAATCACCCTCGACTATAGTGTTGAGAGTGCCTACGACAGCCAAGCCAATTATTTCCGTGAGGAAATTGCCGACTATCTTCACGACTGGTGCAAGGATATGGGAGTAGACCTCTACACTTCTGGCTTGAAAATCTACACTACGCTTGACACCCGCATGCAGCACTATGCCGAAGAGGCAGCATGGGAACAAATGAAAATCATCCAGAAGAAATTCAACGACCACTGGGGACGCACCAATCCCTGGCAAGACGAGCGGCATCAGGAAATTCCAAACTTCATTGAGAATATTGCCAAGCGACTGCCCGTCTACAAATACCTGCAACGCCGATTCCCCGACATGCCAGACTCTGTTGACTATTACCTCAATCTGCCCCACCCCGTCAAGCTATTCAGCTATGACGGCCCTTACGAGACAGAGATGTCGACACTTGATTCCATACGCTATATGGAGCACTTCATGCATTGCGGCTTCGTGGCGATGGAGACCAAAACCGGGCATGTCAAGGCATGGGTAGGCGATGTTGATTTCAAGACATGGAAGTACGACAAAGTCACCGCTATGCGCCAGCCGGGCTCGACGTTCAAGTTGTTCGTATATACTGAGGCAATGAACCAAGGACTCACGCCTTGCGACCGTCGCGAGGACTCCTATTTTGCCATGAAGGTATACGATGCCGAAAAGAAGAAAGAAGTGACCTGGGCTCCCACCAATGCCAACGGCTATTTCTCAGGAATGGCCATGCCGTTAAAGTCCGCCTTTGCCCAGAGCATCAACTCTGTTGCCGTGAAAGTGGGCCAGGAGGTAGGCATAAATCGCGTGGCAAAAACAGCCCATCTGATGGGTATCAAGAGCAAACTCGACGAGACGCCATCCTTGGCACTCGGAGCAAGCGACGTCAACCTGCTCGAACTGGTCAATGCCTACACGACCGTGGTCAACGACGGCAAATTCCATGAGCCAATACTTGTAACAAAGATACTTGACCGTGATGGAAACGTTGTCTATACAGCTCCATCTGAAGAAGAACAAGTCGTTTCCTATCGTTCAGCCTTTTTCATGCAACAAATGCTGATGGCCGGCATGCGCGAACGTGGTGGAACCAGCATGAACATGTGGTCGTTTGTTCGTAATTTCAACGACACCGAGTTCGGTGGCAAGACAGGAACGTCCAACAACCATTCTGATGCATGGTTCATAGGAGTATGCCCGAAATTAGTATGCGGAGCATGGGTTGGCGGCGAATATCGAGCCATACACTTCCGTACGGGCCAGTTGGGACAAGGGTCGCGTACTGCCCTACCCATCTGTGGTTCTTTCTACGAAAAAGTGCTTGGCAATCCTGCCTTCTCCCACTACCGAGGAAAGTTTGCAAAGCCTTCAGATAGCAACATTTCAAATGAAATGTACCAATGTTCATCTGTCTATTACAATCCCAATGACAGCCTTGAATCCGATAGTCTAAGCATCTGGGACGATCCGATTATATCCGAGGATGAAAGAACCGAGCAAACGGAAGATAACGACAAGCAGGCGCTGCCAACGACCAATGTCGAGAATGAAGAATAAGGTGTGTCTATGCAAGACAATGGCTCCAACAAGGAATTAGACCTCGACAACAAAGAGTGGCAAGACGCGCTCCAGATTGTCAACTTCACCCGTCGCTCGCTTTTCCTTACCGGCAAGGCGGGTACAGGCAAGTCTACATTCCTTCGCTATGTAGCCAAGACGACCAAGAAGAAGCACGTCATTCTGGCTCCCACGGGCATAGCAGCCATCAATGCGGGAGGAGCCACCCTGCATAGTTTCTTCAAGCTTCCGTTCCATCCGCTCCTTCCCAACGACACTCAGTACGATCGTCGTCACATTCGCGAGACACTCAAATACACCAGCGCACAGAGGAAATTGTTTCGCGAAATCGAACTGATCATCATCGACGAGATTTCGATGGTGAGAGCCGACATCATCGACTTCATCGACAAGGTGTTGCGCATCTTCACCCGCAACTACGAGCCCTTTGGCGGCAAGCAGCTATTGTTGGTCGGCGACATCTATCAGCTTGAGCCGGTACTGAAGGAGGAAGACCGCCAACTGTTGCGCCCTTTCTATCAATCGGCCTATTTCTTCAATGCCAAGGTGTGGCAACAAATGCAACTGGTCAGCATCGAGTTGCGCAAGGTCTATCGCCAGCGCGACGATTTCTTTATCTCATTGCTCGACCGAATCAGACAGAATCAAACCACGGCCAACGACCTTACCGCGCTGAATGCCCGCGTCGTACAGCATCAGGAGGAGGACAACACAGACGGTTATGCCGACTCGTTGAAGATTATCCTGGCGGCCAGACGCGACATCGTCGACTATACCAACGAACAGCGATTGGCAAAATTGTCCGGTCTGCCATCAATATTTCGCGGCAACATTCAAGGCGATTTTCCCGAATCATCGCTACCCACGCCCATGGAACTCCAGCTGAAGCCCGGCGCACAGGTCATCTTCATCAAGAACGACAAAGAGAAAAGATGGGTGAACGGAACGCTTGGCACCATCACGGAGATCGACGAGGAAGGCGGACTCGTCACGGTGGTCACCGAAGAGAACAACGAGCTTATCGTGGAACGCGAGGTGTGGGAGAACGTGCGCTATACGTTCAACGAGAAAGAACAGAAAATAGAAGAACAACTGCTTGGCACGTACACCCAGTTTCCCATACGACTGGCATGGGCCATTACGGTTCACAAGAGCCAAGGCCTCACCTTCAATCACGTGGCCATCGACTTCACGGGAGGGGTCTTTGCGGGCGGGCAGACCTATGTGGCCCTCTCGCGCTGCACCTCCTTGCAAGGCATCTCGCTCAAGACACCCATCCGTAGGCAAGACATTTTCGTGCGCAACGAGGTAGTGCAGTTTTCGCGTCGATATAACGATCAGTCAATCATAGAGCGTGCCATGCAGGAAGGACAAGCCGACCGGCAATATCACGATGCCATCAAGGCTTTTGACCGAGGAGACTTCCCTGCCTTTCTTGACAATTTCTTCCTTGCCATTCATAGCCGCTACGACATCGAGAAGCCGTTGGCCCGTCGATACATCATAAGAAAACTGGGAATCATCAACAAGCAGAGAGAAGAAATCAACGCACTCAGGAAAGAGCGTGCCAAGAACGAGCAGACGTTGAAGCGCTTGGCTGCCGAGTATGTGCTGCTGGGCAGAGAGTGCGAGCAAGAGCAGATGATTGATGCTGCCGTTCGCAACTATGAGAAAGCGCTTGAAATCTATCCCGAAGCCAATGATGCCAAACGTCGACTTAATAAGCTTAGAAAAAAGGACCATTAAGTACCGCTATTTTGGGGCATCCACTACAAAAGTCCCTTTTTTATCGACATTTTCCAAAATAATTCCAACATGTGTGCCTGCACAGCAATTTTAATAAAAAATAATTAAGAAAAAGGTTGCAAGTTAAAAAAATTTTCACTACCTTTGTCAACGTTATCCTGAAAACAATCTTTTTACCTTAAAGGAACTAATACCTATTGAAGATGAAAAGCGGTTGTCTGTGAAGACCACCGCTTTTTTCTTTTTTAACCAAAAACTTCCTCATTCTCTTTGCTTTCTCCATGCTTATTTGTACCTTTGCACATCTTTTATGTACAAAGTTTATAAAATAATTATATTATGCTTACACTCAAACTCATTACAGAGGACACCCAACGCGTGATTCGCGGCTTGGAGAAAAAACATTTCAAAAACGCAAAACAAGCCATCGATGAAGTGCTGGCTGTTGACAAAAAGCGTCGTGAAGCCCAGCAACTGCTCGACAAGAACCTGAACGAAGCCAAGAAGATGGCTGCTCAGATTGGCAGTCTCATGAAAGAGGGCAAGCGTGACGAAGCCGAGGCCGTGAAAGAAAAGGTGTCGCAATTGAAGGAAACCAACAAGCAGCTGGACCGGACAATGAGCGATGCACAAGAGGAGATGAACCGTCTGCTCTACCAGATTCCCAACATTCCTTACGATGAAGTTCCCGAAGGTGCTGCTGCCGAAGACAATCGCGTAGTGAAATCGAACCTGAAGGAGTGCACCGATAGCGACACGGTCGGCAACTGGGACGTGAACCCGAAGCTGGGTATCGAGAATCCCCTACCCCATTGGGAACTCGCCAAGAAATACAACCTCATTGACTTCGATCTCGGTGTGAAGATCACCGGCAACGGATTCCCAGTCTACATCGGCAAGGGTGCTCGTCTGCAACGCGCACTGATCAACTTCTTCCTCGACGAAGCTCGCAAGAGTGGCTATACTGAAATCATGCCACCAACGGTTGTCAACTCAGCTTCAGGATACGGCACTGGTCAGTTGCCCGACAAAGAAGGCCAGATGTATCATTGCGAAGTAGACGATTTCTATCTCATTCCGACAGCCGAGGTTCCTGTTACCAACATCTACCGTGATGTCATTCTCGATGAGAAAGACCTGCCCATCAAGAATTGTGCCTACACAGAGTGCTTCCGTCGCGAGGCCGGATCGTATGGCAAGGATGTGCGCGGTCTGAATCGTCTGCATGAGTTCTCTAAGATTGAAATTGTGAGAATCGACACCCCCGAACACTCAAGAGAGAGCCACAAGGAAATGCTGGAGCATGTTGAGGGATTGCTGAAAAAGCTCGAATTGCCCTATCGCATTCTGTTGCTCTGCGGTGGCGACCAGTCGTTCACCAGCAGCATCTGCTACGACTTCGAGGTGTACAGCGAAGCTCAGGAGCGTTGGCTCGAAGTGTCGTCAGTATCTAATTTCGACACCTATCAGGCCAACCGACTGAAGTGCCGCTATCGCAGAGCCGACAACAAGAAGACTGAGATTTGCCACACGCTCAATGGTTCGGCCCTGGCTCTTCCGCGCATCGTGGCAGCTCTCCTGGAGAACAACCAGACTCCCAACGGCATTCGTATTCCCGCTGCATTGGTTCCCTACACAGGCTTCGATATGATTGACTAAGCAATATTTTTTCTCTACCCGATAATGCCCCCAAAAGTTGCGCTCAACTTTGGGGACATTCATTTTGCCACGCCCCCCATGCAAAATGTAAAACATGCAGGAATCTGTTGTGTGAGTGATGAATCTACGAGTCTCTTTGCTCATCGTCGTTTGGTTTTTGTGTTGGTTTTTACTTGTGTGAATTAACTCTCTCCGTTGTCGTTCGCGATTGACGATGCAAAAGTACAACATTCTGAGCAAAGAACCTGAAATCGGAGTGTCGTAACCTGTGAAAATCTGTTAACGACTCTATCCGTATCTCTTAAAATTCCCAAACGATACATTTACGCCTCGTAAACAGTATGTTTACCCTTGCCAAACAGTATCTTTAGCCATGCCAAGTGCAGCATCCGCATTTTTGCCGCAATATGTGTCATTGTGACATGTGACTCTGTGACATTAAGCACCTTGCGAAAGTGCAGAAGGCTATTATTATAAGTTATTATCATATATATTATAAAAAATATAATATATATGATAATAAAATTCTACTCTTACTATTTTCGCACCTAATGAACCTCCTTAATGTCACAATGTCAAAAGTCACAAAGTCTCATTTTTCAGTGTCCGTCCTTCTAAATTGCAGATTTTTTTGCATTCAAATTTCAATTAAAATTGCTTAAATTCTTTTCTTGTGTAGCAAAAATGTAGTACTTTTGTAGGCTGAAACAAAAGTCGAAAAACGCGTCAGAAGGGCTGAAAATGGCCTTAAACGCGATTTCGACACTAAAGATTAAACATTCAACAATAAATGGATCAAACGTTTGACAACGACAGAATTCTAAAGATTAACATCGAGGAGGAAATGAAGTCATCGTACATCGACTATTCGATGTCGGTCATCGTGGCTCGTGCTCTTCCTGACGTTCGTGATGGATTTAAGCCCGTACACCGCCGTATTCTCTACGGCATGATGGGCATAGGAAACACAAGCGACAAGCCGCACAAGAAGTGTGCGCGTGTCGTGGGCGAGGTGCTCGGTAAGTATCACCCCCACGGTGACTCGTCGGTCTATGGAGCACTGGTGCGCATGGGCCAAGAGTGGAACATGCGCTACACGCTCGTAGACGGTCAGGGCAACTTCGGCTCGGTGGACGGCGACTCGCCTGCCGCCATGCGTTACACGGAGTGCCGTCTTTCGAAGATGGGCGAACATATCATGGACGACCTGGAAAAGGATACTGTCGACATGGATCCCAACTTCGACAACACGCTGGAAGAGCCAAGCGTGATGCCGACCAAGGTGCCTAACCTGCTGGTGAACGGCGGCAACGGCATTGCCGTAGGTATGGCTACCAACATGCCGACCCACAATCTGGGCGAGGTGATTGACGGCTGCTGTGCCTTCATCGACAATCCAGAGATTGACACCGACGGTCTGATGAAGTACATTCCAGGCCCCGACTTCCCCACAGGTGCATTCATCTATGGCGTGCAGGGAGTGAGGGATGCCTACGAAACAGGACGCGGTCGAATCGTGATGCGTGCCAAGGCTGAGATTGAAAGCGGCGACACACACGACAAGATTGTGGTGACGGAGATTCCCTATGGCGTGAACAAGGCCGACCTGGTGGCCTACATTGCCGATCTGGCCACACAACACAAGATAGAAGGAATATCGAACGTCAATGACGAATCGGGCCGTCAGGGCATGCGAATCGTTGTCGACGTGAAGCGCGAAGCCAATGCCAATGTCATCCTGAACAAACTCTTCAAGATGACGGCCCTACAAAGCTCATTCTCAGTCAATAACATTGCGCTGGTTCCCATCCCCGGCACTCATGGCAAGATGCGCCCGAAGCTGCTCTCGCTACGCGACTGCATCCGCTATTTCATTGACCACAGACATGAGGTGACCATCCGCCGCACCAAGTATGACCTGAGGAAAGCACAGGAGCGTGCTCACATTCTGGAGGGCTTGATCATCGCCGTGAACAATATCGACGAGGTGGTTCATATCATCCGCAACAGCAAGACCCCCACCGATGCTCAGCGCAACCTGGAGACTCGCTTCAATCTGGACGAGCTGCAGTCGAAGGCCATCGTTGATATGCGCCTGAGCCAGTTGACGGGCTTGCGTGTTGACCAGCTGCACCAGGAATACGACGACCTGATGAAACTGATTGCCAATCTGGAGGAGATTCTGAACAATCCCGAGCGTTGTAAAGAGGTGATGAAACAGGAACTACAGGAAGTGAAGGAGAAATATGGCGACGAGCGCAAGACCGAAATCATTCCGTTCGACCATGAGTTCAATGCCGAGGACTTCTATCCCGACGATCCCGTGGTGATCACCATCTCGCACATGGGCTACATCAAGCGCACACCGCTCAGCGAGTTCCACGAGCAGGCACGCGGCGGTGTGGGTGCCAAGGCCGCACGCCATCGCGACAACGACTTCACCGAATACATCTATCCTGCCACGATGCACAACACGTTGCTCTTCTTCACACAGAAGGGCCGCTGCTACTGGCAGAAGTGCTACGAGATACCTGAGGGCGACAAGAACTCGAAGGGCCGCGCCATTCAGAACATGCTGAACATTGAGCCCGACGACTCGATCAATGCCGTGCTGCGCATCAAGAACTTCAATGACGAAGAGTTCCTGAACAATCACTTTGTGGTGTTTGCCACCAAGCAGGGCATCGTGAAGAAGACCTGTCTGAACCAATATAAGAATGTGCGTGCCGCCGGTGTGATTGCCATCAACATCAACGAAGGCGACGAGGTGGTGAGCGTTCGTCTGACCAACGGAAACAACGAGTTGGTGCTGGCCAACCGCAACGGTCGTGCCGTGCGCTTCAACGAAGACCAGATCCGTGCTATGGGCCGCATCTCGACGGGTGTCATAGGCATGCGTCTCGACGGTGGCGACGACGAGTTGGTCGGAATGGTATGCGTCAACGACCCACAGACGGAGACCATCATGGTGGTGAGCGAGAACGGCTACGGCAAGCGCACAGATATAGAAGACTATCGCAAGACGGCTCGTGGTACCAAGGGCGTGAAAACGCTGGCCATCACCGAGAAGACCGGGCGACTGGTGGCCATCAAGGTCGTGACCGACGAGAACGACCTGATGATCATCAACAAGAGCGGTATCCTGATTCGTCTGAAGGTGGCCGACGTGCGTGTCATGGGACGCGCCACACAGGGTGTACGCCTCATCAATCTGGCAAAGAAGAACGACACGATTGCATCTGTATGCAAGGTCATCTCGCAAGAAGACGAGGAAGAAGTGGTAGACGAAGAGGCCAGCCGCGAGGAAATTTTCGAGCAGCCGGCAGTAGACTTCGCCGACGACTTTGACAGCGAAAACGCTCAGCCGAACGACGATGAAGCAAATGACGACGAGCCTAATGAAGAATAAAAAATAACTGTTAAACCAAAATTTATACGAAAATGAAAAAAATGATGATGATCGGCCTCATGGCAGCAGCTGCCTCATCGGCCATTGCACAGGACGCCTTAATCAAGGACGCCAAGAAACTTATGGGCAAGAACGAATTCGACCAGGCTGTACAAGTTCTGGCTCCTGCCCTGACCTCTAACGAGACCGTCGACAAGAAAGGTGCATGGAACTTGCAGAGCGAGATTCTGCATGCCAAGTTCATGGCTATTCAGACCGAAGCCACAACCAATCAGATAGAGAAGAAGACCACTCCTTACGACACGCTGGGCATGCACCAGGCAGCCATCGGCAGCTGGGAAGCAGCAATAAAGTGCGACGAGCTGGATCAGCAGCCCGACGAGAAGGGCAAGGTGAAGATCAAGTATCGCCAGGGCAGCCAGAACAAGTTCAAGAACTTCGGTGTCTCACTGGTACAGGCCGGACAGTACTTCTATCAGGACAGAAAGGACAACGAGAATGCCCTGAAGGCATGGAGCTTGTATCTGGACATGAAGAGCACGTCTATCTTCGAAGAGGTGAAGGACTTCCCGAAGGATCCTTTCTACTATGACATCGCCTACTATGCAGCCATCCTCAGCTACCAGATGCACAAGTACCCCGAGGCAGAGAAGTATGCCAAGCTGACCGCCGAAGACCCTGCCAAGGCTAAGGAGGCTCAGGAGATTATGATCTTCTCGAAGAAGGAATCAATGAAGACCAAGGAAGACTCTGTGGCCTACGTCAATATGCTGAAGGACCTGCGCAAGCAGAACCCCGACGAGGAGCGCTTCTTCAACCTGCTGATGGACTACTACACCCGCGCAAAGGACATGAATGCCATGAAGGCTTGGGCCGACGAGGAAATCACCATCAACTCGGGCAACAAGATGGCATGGGCGCTGAAGGGCGAGGTGCAGATGAACCAGAGCGAGTGGGATGCCGCCGTTGAGTCTTACAAGAAGGCCATCGAGATTGACCCCAACTTCGTGCAATGCGTGTTCAACGCTGGTGTCTGCCTCAATTCTAAGGCCATCGCCCTGAAAGACCAGCTGGCCGACAAGAACACGGGCGGTCTGACCAAGGAGAATGCCGAGAAGGTGAAGGTGATTCTGAACGAGGCTCTGACCTACATGGAGCGTGCCAAAGAGCTCGACCCCGATAGCGAGAAGGTGAAGTGGGCTTATCCTCTCTACCAGATCTACTATGCATTAGGCGACAAGGCCAAGGCCGACGAGATGGAAAAACTTGTCAACAAATAAATAGAAACGAAGAAATTCACAATTAATCTTAAATGACAAAGCAACTAACAACTGCTTTGCTACTCTTACTAATGATAACACCGTGTCTGACGTGGGCTCAGAAAAAGGAGCTCAATCAGGCACGGTCTTACATTAAGAGCGGCAAGGAAAAAGAACTGGAGCAGGCTGAGCAAATGATGGTCCGCCTGCTGAAAGAGCCGAAGAACAAGACCAACAAGAAAATCTACCTGACACGTTTCGATGCCGTAAAAGGGCTCTATCTGCAAGCCAACGAACGGCTCTACCTGAAACAGAAACAGGACACGGCCAAATTCTTCGAGCTCAACAAACGCATGTTTACCATCCTTGAGACGCTCGACTCTATCGAAATGCGCCCTAATGAAAAGGGCCGTGTAGACATTGAATACAGAAAGAAGCATGCCGAGCTGCTACATGCCTATCGGCCCAACCTGTTCAATGCCGGCACCTATCATCTGCGCAAAGGCGAGATGCAGAAAGCCTTCGACTATTTCGAGTTCTACATCGACTGTAGTCGTCAGCCTCTGTTCTCGACCTATCGCTACGACTCGCTTGACACGCGCATGCCCGAAGCCGCCTATTGGGCTACGTTCTGCGGATACAGAATGCAAAATGCCGTGCTAACGCTTCGCCATCGCAAACTGGCACTATGCGATTCGGCAAAGGCCAACTTCACGTTGCAATACATCGCTGAGGCACGCCGCTGGCTGAACGACCAGGAACTCTATCTGAAAACACTCGAAGAAGGATTCCGCAGGTTTCCCACTTTCACCTATTTCTTTCCAAGACTGATGGATGCCTATAGTCAGCGCGGAGAATACGACAAAGCACTGGCAGCCGCCGACTCGGCCATTGCCGTCTGCGACACCTGCACGCTCTATCTCTTTGCCAAGTCGACCATGTTGTTCCGACTGGAGCGCTATGGCGAGAGCATCAAGGTGAGCGAGCAGATCATTGCCATCAACCCCAACCTGGCCGAGGCACACTTCAATGCAGGCACGGGCTACCTGAACATCGCCCTGCGACTTGACGAGCGAAAGAACAAGAAGCAGTTGCGCCAGCTCTACCAGAAGGCACGCCCCTATATGGAACGATACAGGCAGCTCATGCCCAACCAGAAAGAGAAGTGGGGGCCAGCGCTCTACCGAATCTATCTGAACCTGAACATGGGCAAGCAGTTCGACGAAATAGACCGATTGCTGAAATAGCAGAAGCCATTGACACTCAACACACAGACGACGAAAACTAAAGTCATGGAACCATTAGACAAGACACTCATTGCTGCTCCCTTTGACGACAGGCTGTCGCCAAAGAGACGCACGCATGTGGCCATCAAGATGTCGGAACTCGTCATGAAAGTTGCCACTCATGTTATATGCCACACCATCGTCGACTATCAGGAACTGCTGAAGTATGAGCGCATCTCCATCGCACATGCCTTCTTGCAACGAGCCACCTCAACCCATCTGTGCAACCATAAACTGACAACCGAAGGCATCGTCTACCGCTACAGAGGCGAGACGTTTCATCTGCATGAAGAATATCGCACGATGACACTCACCCGCTCCGTCTACGAACATCTGGCCATGTTCTACTTCCTCTTTGAGCATCCCAAAAGCATAGAAGAAGCTGAAATCGTATGGAAATACTGGCTCATCAATAGCAAGAAGAACAAGATTGGCATCAATCCGGGCGATAGTCAGCTGATCAAGGATGAGACCAAAGAAGCACGACAGGAGATCAAGGAACTGAAGAAGGAGATTCTTTCAACGCGCATCGGCATGCTCTGCCACAAAGAACTCAACGACCTGCTGAACAACAAGTCGACCCAGACCGGTAGCATAGAGTTCATTCGGCAAAACGAAAAATATAGTGTCAACCGCTTGTCGTTCTCGCAGGCATGGAAATACCTGTACCACGAAACGGATGACGGAATACTCATGGCACTTCAATACCGCTATCTGTCAATGCACAGTCACCCCGTCTACGACGGATTGTGCCAGTATCAGGAGCAATCGAACAACAACCAAGGTGAAGAGGCCGTCCCACTCTATCTTTCGTGTAGCTTTGTAGCCCAACTATGCTTGTTGTTTCTCAAGCAACTGCCCGATGGACTCGGCATCATCGAAAAAGAATTCAGCCCACAAGAGTTGTCCACTTTCATGGCACTCTCGCAAATGAACAGCTCTGTAGAGACTAACTCGAAGTAAAAACTGCTAAAAAAATAAAAAAACAGCATAAGTCATTGTTTTTTTCCATAATATTTAGTATCTTTGTCAATCAGTAACAATATCGACAAAATCTAAAACCTTTTAAACAACAGAAAAATATGGAAAATAATGCTCAGCTTATAGCTCAGTGCGAGGCACGGGCTAAGCAGTGGCTCGCTCCAGCCTTCGACGAGGAGATTCGCAAAGAAGTACAAGCTATGCTCGACAACGAGGACAAGACCGCCCTCGTCGATGCCTTCTATCAGAATCTGGAGTTCGGTACGGGTGGCCTGCGTGGCATCATGGGTGCCGGAACCAACCGCATGAACAAATACATTGTAGGCATGGCCACACAGGGCTTTGCCAACTACATTCTGAAAGCATTCCCCGGCAAGCAGTGCTCTGTGGTTGTTGGGCATGACAACCGCAACAATGGTCGCATGTTTGCTGAGACCGTTGCCGCCATCTTCTCGGCCAACGGCATCAAGGTGTATCTGTTCGAGAGCCTCCGCCCCACCCCGGAGATTTCATTTGCCATCCGTCAACTGGGTTGCCAGGCTGGTGTCAACGTCACCGCTTCGCACAACCCCCGCGAGTACAACGGCTACAAGGCCTACTGGGACGACGGTGCACAGGTGCTCTCACCACACGACAAGGGCATCATCGACGAGGTGAACAAGGTGCAGATCGAAGACGTGAAGTTTGAGCCCAACTATGACCTCATCGAGATTATCGGTGGCGAAATGGACTGGGACTACCTGCAGGCCGTCAAGGAAGCTATGGTCGACCAGGACGTCATCTTGCGCCAGAAGGATCTGAACATCGTCTACTCACCCATGCACGGCACTGGCCGCGTCATCATTCCCGAGGCTCTGCGCTCATGGGGCTTCCAGAACATCCACGTCGTTCGTGAGCAGATGGTAATCGATGGCAACTTCCCCACCGTGGTCAGCCCCAACCCCGAGAATCCCGAAGCTATGACACTGGGCATGAAGCTGGGTACGAAGCTGAATGCCGACCTGGTGATTGCCTCCGACCCCGATGCCGACCGTCTGGCCATCGTTTGCCGCAACGACAAGGGTGAATGGGAGATTCTGAACGGTAACCAGACCGCCATGATGTTCTCTTGGTACATCATCACAAACAAGAAAAAGCTGGGTCAGCTGAAAGGCAATGAGTTCATGGTGAAGACCATCGTAACCAGTGAGATGATTGCTGCCATCGCCAAGAAGAACGGTGTGGAAATCTACGATGAGTACACGGGCTTCAAGTGGATTGCCTATCGCATCCGCGTCAACGAGGGCAAGAAGAAGTACATCGGCGGCGGTGAGGAGTCGTTCGGCTTCCTGCCATTTGACAAGGTGCGCGACAAGGATTCACCCGCTTCTATCTGCCTCATCTGCGAGATTGCAGCCTGGGCAAAGGACAATGGCATGACACTCTACGATCTGCTGATGAACATCTACGCAGAATATGGTTTCTCGAAGGAGACCACTATCAATGTGGTGAAGCCTGGCAAGAGTGGTGCCGACGAGATCAAGAAGATGATGGCCGACTTCCGCGCCAACCCACCGAAGGAACTGGGCGGCTCGAAGATTTGCCTGTGGAAGGACTACCAGACCCTGGAGGCAACCAAAGCCGACGGTACCAAGGAGAAGCTCGACATGCCCGCTACTTCGAACGTGCTACAGTGGTTCACCGAGGACGGCATCAAGATCAGCGTTCGTCCTTCTGGCACAGAGCCTAAGATTAAGTTCTATTGCGAAATCAAGGACAACAGCTTCAAGTGTGCTGGATGCTATGAGCGTTGCACAAAGGCAGCCGAAGAGAAGATCGAGGCTATCAAGAAGAGCCTGAACCTCTAAGATTTCCATTTTTCACAAAACAGGAAGAGAACAGCAATGTTGTCTTCCTGTTTTTTCATGCCGTCACCTTATTTTATAATAAAAGTTCCCGAAAGAATGGTCTCTTTTAGGACAAAATCTAAAATATATTTAATCGTTTGGTAACATGGGGATTTTTTTCTACCTTTGCAACCTAAAAATAAAGGACTCTGTAATTACTGACAATACAATCAATAAAACGGAAGGACAGAGACGGAAGGAGTCTGAACAAGCGCAGACTTCATTGTAGAATAAATCAGGGCTGATGTCGCTTGTTCAGACCCCACTCCCCGGGCTTGGGAGCAAAAAACAAATGGCTAAGAGATTTGTAGAGCATAATGGCTTGAACCTGACACAGGTGAACAACGAAATTCTTGAAAAGTGGATGAAAGAAGACATCTTCCACCGTTCAATTGACGAGCGCGAGGGTTGTCCTCAGTTTGTATTCTTCGAAGGACCTCCTTCGGCTAACGGCCATCCCGGCATTCACCATGTGCTCGCTCGTTCTATCAAAGATACCTTCAACCGCTACAAGACCATGCAGGGATTCCAGGTGAAACGCAAAGCCGGATGGGATACTCATGGACTGCCTGTCGAGTTGGGTGTGGAAAAAGAACTGGGCATCACAAAAGCAGATATAGATAACAAGGAGAGTGAGAAATATATTTCGACGGAAGACTACAACCGCAAATGTCGCGAAAACGTGATGAAGTTCACCGCGGAATGGCGTGAGCTGACTGAGCGTATGGGCTATTTCGTCGACCTCGACCATCCATATATCACTTACGACAATAAGTATATTGAGACCCTTTGGTATCTCCTCAAGCAGTTCTATAACAAAGGATTGCTCTACAAGGGATACACCATTCAGCCTTATTCGCCTGCTGCCGGAACAGGTCTTTCTTCGCACGAACTGAACCAGCCTGGTTGCTATCGTGACGTGAAAGACACCACCTGTACGGCTCTCTTCAAGATGAAGAACCCGAAACCGGAAATGGCTGCTTGGGGTACACCTTATTTCATGGCATGGACCACCACCCCCTGGACCCTCGCGGCCAACACCGCCCTATGCGTAGGACCGAAGATTGAATACGTAGCTTTGCAAACCTACAATCCCTATTCTGCCGAAAAAATCACGGTTGTGATGGCAGAGGCTCGCGTACCAGCCTATTTCGATACAGCAGCTGAGATTACAGATGGTGGTGAACTGCCTGAATTCAAGAAAGGCGGCAAGTTCCTGCCCTATCGTGTGGTAGGTCATTACACCGGAACTGAACTTGTCGGCATGGAGTATGAGCAGTTGCTGCCCATGATCAAGCCTATGGGCGATGCATTCAGAGTGATTCCCGGTGACTATGTGACCACCGAAGACGGTGCCGGTATCGTGCATATTGCACCTAACTTTGGTGCCGACGATGCTTTCGTTGCAAAGAAGGCAGGCATCTGTCCTATTGTACTCATCGACAAGAAGGGTGCCGAACGTCCTGTGGTCGACTTGCAGGGCAAGTATTTCCTTCTCGAAGACTTGGATGCCGACTTCGTTGCAAAATATGTCGACGTTGAACAGTGGGGACGCTATGCAGGCAGATATGTAAAGAATGCCTACGACGAGACACTGACTGATAAAGACGAGACGCTCGACATCTCTATCTGCATGGACCTCAAGGCTGAGGGCAAAGTGTTCAAGATAGAGAAGCACGTGCACAACTATCCTCACTGCTGGCGTACCGACAAGCCCGTACTCTACTATCCACTCGACTCATGGTTCATCAAGAGCTCATCAATGAAAGAGCGTATGAGTGAACTCAATAAGACCATCAACTGGCAGCCAGAGTCAACTGGTTCGGGCCGTTTCGGAAACTGGCTGGATAACCTGAACGACTGGAACTTGTCGCGCTCACGCTTCTGGGGTACGCCATTGCCCATCTGGCGTAGCGAGGAAGGCGAGGAAAAGTGCATCGGTAGCCTGGAAGAACTCTACAACGAGATTGAGAAGGCCGTGGCCGCAGGTGTGATGTCATCGAACCCATTGAAGGATAAAGGCTTTGTACCCGGCGACTATTCGCAGGAGAACTACGACCGGATTGACATGCACCGCCCATACGTTGACTACATCTTGCTGGTGAGCGATTCGGGCAAGCCAATGAAACGCGAGAGCGATTTGATTGACGTGTGGTTTGATTCTGGTTCAATGCCCTATGCACAAATACATTATCCATTTGAGAATAAGGAGCTGATTGACAACAAATTAGCATATCCAGCAGACTTCATCAACGAGGGTGTCGACCAGACACGTGGCTGGTTCTTCACACTCCATGCTATCGCAACGATGATTTTCGACTCGGTGGCCTTCAAGAATGTCATTTCCACAGGTCTCGTGCTCGATGCCAAAGGCAACAAGATGTCGAAGCACGTGGGCAATGTGGTCAATCCGTTTGAGATGATTGACAAGTATGGCTCCGATGCCGTGCGCTTCTACATGATGACCAACTCCGAGCCTTGGGACAACCTGAAGTTCGACCCAGAGGGTGTGGCAGAGGTAAGCCGCAAGTTCTTCGGCACACTTTACAATACCTACTCGCTCTTCGCCATGTATGCGAATGTAGACGAGTTCAGTCCTTCAGTAGCACAGATTCCCGTAGCTGAGCGACCTGAGTTTGACCGCTGGATTCTGTCATGCCTCAACTCACTCGTAAAGGGAGTTGAAACGGAACTGAACAACTTCGATCCGACCCGTGCTGGCAGACTGATAGACAAGTTTGTTGACGAGGATCTTTCCAACTGGTATGTGCGCTTGAACAAGAAACGCTTCTGGGGCAAGGAAATGGATGCCGACAAACTGGCCGCTTATCAGACCTTGTATGAATGCCTCATGACTGTGGCCAAATTGCTTGCTCCGTTTGCTCCATTCTTTGCTGACCGCATCTATTGTGACTTGAACGGCCAGCTCGATTCGGTTCATTTGGAGAAGTTCCCTGTAGCCGATATGACTTTGGTCGATGCCGATCTTGAGAAGCGGATGGAGATAGCTCAGCGCATTACGACTATCGTTCTGGCATTACGCCGTAAAGAAGGCATCAAGGTGAAGCAGCCACTTCAGACTTTAATGATTCCTCCAGTAGATGCGGCTCAACGTGCAGATATTGAGAGCGTTAAGACAATTTTCTTGCAAGAGGTGAACGTTAAGGACGTGAAGTTTGTCGAGGGCGCAGGCATCTTGGTTAAGAAGGTGAAGTGCAACTTCCGCACAATGGGCAAGAAGTTTGGCAAACTCATGAAAGGCGTGGCTGCCGCAATGACCGCTTTGTCTCAGGAGCAAATCACAGAACTGGAGGATCAGGGTACTATCAACATCGATGTGGAGGGGCAGACACTGACTGTCGAAGCCTCCGATGTAGATATTATCAGCGAGGACATTCCCGGCTGGCTGGTTGGCAATGAAGGCAACCTGACCGTTGCGCTCGACATCACCCTGACCGACGAACTACGCAACGAGGGCATGGCTCGTGAGCTTGTGAACCGCATACAGAACCTGCGCAAGAAGAGCGGACTCGAAATAACCGACCGTATCACCGTGGAAATAGAGCCGAGCGATGCTTCGGTGAATGCCATCAGCTCATTCGGCGACTATGTGAGCCGTCAGGTGCTGGCCGATGCAATCCGTATGCAGCCCAATGACGGTCAGGAGGTGGAATTCGACGACTTTAACTTACATATCAAAATAGCTAAATCCTAAGACTTATGGCCGAGAAAACACGTTACACAGATGAGGAGCTCGAGGAGTTCCGTGAGATTATCAACGAGAAACTGGCATTAGCCAAGCGTGACTACGATCAGATGATGAAAGTTCTGACGAATGAGGATTCTAACGACGTTGACGACACTTCGCCTACCTACAAAGCATTGGAGGAAGGGAGTGCCACACAATCGAAAGAAGATCTTATACAGTTTGCTGCCCGACAGCAGAAATTCATCCAAGGATTGAAAGCCGCACTGGTTCGAATTGAGAACAAGACCTATGGTATTGACCGCATGACGGGAAAGCTGATACCGAAAGAACGCCTGCGTGCTGTTCCTCATGCTACGCTTAGCGTTGAGTCGAAGCAAATTGAGAAACAAAGAAAGTGACATTGAGTAAGATTCTAACCAAAGGAAGACTGGCGGCAATTTTGGTTGCCGCCATCATCCTAATAGACCAAGCCATTAAGATATGGGTAAAGACCCACATGGCGTTGCATGAGAGCATTCATGTGACCAATTGGTTCTATATCGCATTCATTGAGAATAACGGCATGGCTTATGGCATGCAACTGGGTTCCAAGTTGTTGTTGTCGCTTTTCCGCGTCGGTGCTATCGGCCTGCTGAGCTATTACCTCTGGCTTCAGGTAAAGCGAAACGCACGCACCAGCTACGTGTTGTGCCTATCGCTGATTCTGGCCGGAGCGATTGGCAATCTGATTGACTGCATGTTCTATGGGCTTGTTTTCGATGCCTCAACCTCTTATACCGTGGCTGGCTTCCTACCGTTTGGCGAGGGTTATGCCCCATTCCTGATGGGTAAGGTGGTCGATATGTTCTACTTTCCACTTATCGTCACAACGTATCCCGACTGGTTCCCATTTTATGCGGGCGAAGAATTCATCTTCTTCAGTCCAGTCTTTAATTTTGCCGACTCGTCTATCACGGTCGGTGTTGCATTATTAATTCTGTTCTTCCGTAAAGAAATCAGCGAAATATCACTGAAGCGTGAGTAGGCTGCATATCATAATAGTAGGTGTGTTGTTGTTTGTGGTGTCGTGTAAGCCAACGACGCCAAGTCAATACATTCAGCCTGACGAAATCGTGGATATACTGGTCGATTACCATCTTGCACGAGCCATAGGGCAAATGCAGCCCAACTATGAGGAGCAGAACTATGAGCGTACGCTCTATTGGAATGCGGTGATGAAGAAGCATAACATCACACAAGAACAATTCGATTCGTCGCTTACTTATTATTATAGCCGAGCCGACAGGTTCGATGACATCTACAGACGCGTCTATCAGCGACTGGACGAAGAGAACACACTACTGGGCATCAGCGAAGGCGAGATAGGAAAATATGCCGCACTCAAGGCCGACGGCGATACGGCCAACATCTGGCCAGGCCGTCAATCGCAAGCCATGATGCCACTGCCTCCCTACGACTATTACAACTTTATCATTGACTGCGACTCAACCTTCTTTGCCGGTGACACGTTTCTCATGCAGTTCACCTCCGACTACGTCTATCAGTCGGGCAGCAAGGACGGCATTCTCTATCTGGCAGTCGACTATCCTGATACCACCGTTGTACGTCAGACGCGATTCACTTATTCAGGTCTGATACAATTGCGTGCCGACATTGACGAAAGAGTGAAGAGCATCCCCCAGCGCATCAAGGGATTTTTCTATCTGGGTGGAGCACACGACCGTTCAAGCGTGGTGCGTTTGCTGTTCCTGAACAATATTCAACTTATAAGATTCCATAAGAAACATGAAGAAGCAGCACCAGTTGAGGCGGATAGCCTGTCACAAGATACTATTGCCAGACGGACAATCGATGGCACTGTCGGTAGTGGAGATTCAGTCGGGACAAGTTCTAAGATACTACCCATTAAACGGGGAGCAAGCCCAAACCGAGTGGTGGAGCGGATCGATTCAATTAAGTCTTCAAAGTGATGGCACGCTGGTTGCCTACTACGAGGGAGAGAAAATCAAATAACTATAACCTAAAAATCGAGAACGATTATGAATTTGAAAGTACGATTAGCAGTCATGAACTTCCTGGAGTTCGCCGTATGGGGAGCCTATCTGACTTGCATGGGAATCTATCTCAGTAATATTGGCATGGGTGCCAATATTGGTTCTTTCTTTGCCATGCAAGGGTTCGTTTCCATCTTTATGCCAGCCTTGATTGGCATCGTAGCCGACCGATGGATTCCAGCCCAGCGCCTGTTGGGGCTCTGTCATCTGATAGCCGGCATGTTCATGATAGCCGCAGGCTGGTATGGCATGCAGAACGGACAACAGACAGAGTTCTCAGTGCTTTTCTCGCTCTATTCGGTCAGTGTGGCTTTCTATATGCCTACGCTTGCGCTGACTAATTCGGTGGCCTACAACGCATTGACAAAGGCCGGCATGGACACCGTGAAGGACTTCCCTCCCATCCGTGTGTTTGGCACCATCGGCTTTATCCTTACAATGTGGATTGTCGATTTCATCGACTTCGAGCAGAACCAGAATCAGTTCTTACTGAGCGGTGCTGTCAGCATCGTCCTGTTCCTTTACACCTTTACGTTGCCAGAGTGTCCCGTGCAGCGCGGTACAGGTCACAAGAGCCTCGTAGAGACACTGGGCTTACAGGCTTTCGCATTGTTTAAGCAGAAGAAAATGGCCATCTTCTTCATCTTCTCCATGTTGCTCGGTGTCAGCCTTCAGATCACCAACGGCTATGCAACACCTTTCATAGACCACTTCAAGGAAATGCCCGAATACGCTGACAGCTTTGGTGTGAAATATCCAGTGGTACTCTATTCCATATCACAGATCAGCGAGACGTGTTGCATTCTGCTCATCCCCTTCTTCATGAAGCGCTATGGCATCAAGCAGGTCATGCTGATCGCTATGTTCGCCTGGACGATGCGTTTCGGTTTCCTGGGTCTGGGCAATCCTGGCATGCCGGGGGTGCTGTTGTTCATTCTCTCAATGATTGTCTACGGTGTAGCTTTCGATTTCTTCAATATCTCTGGCTCACTTTTTGTTGAGAAGACCACCAATCCCGACATCCGTTCCTCTGCACAAGGCCTGTTCATGCTGATGACCAACGGTCTGGGCGCAACAATTGGTTCGCTCACCGCTCAGTTCGTGGTGAACAGCAATACTGCTGCCGACGGTTCCGTGGCATGGAACACCGTATGGGCCACCTTCTCCATCTATGCACTGGTCGTTGGCATCACCTTTGCTTTGGTCTTCCGTCCAAAGAAAGAAGAGATCCAGATGTAAGCCATTCCATAATCTTTCGATGATAATTGAGAGCAATGAGACGCACGTTGTTAAAGTTTGAAAACATTCAGCAGGTCGTTGGAAGCGATGACATCGCGGTCATTTTGTTGACCGACGAGCACCGCCAACGTGCGCTTTCGATTGTCTGCGACGAGACGATGACCCGTCAGATTCTCCTCAGACTGCAATCACCCCAGAATTGCAAACTGATGTTGCCCGAAGCACTGGTTCAGATGTTGCCCGACGAATACGAGATGACGATCTACGGCATTCACGACGGACAGTATCAGGTGGTCATGGTCGACAAGAACTTCGAGCGGAGTGTTCGCATGCGTATGAGCGATGCCGTTCTGCTGAACATCATCTCCGAATGTCCACTCTATATCGAGGAACAGCTCATGCGCCAGCAAAGCGTACCGTTCGATGAGAATGCACGCGGTGTGGCAATCCCCATCAATACGATGGACGTTCGACGACTGAACATGGCACTACAGCGTGCCATCGACAACGAAAACTACGAACTGGCTTCGCAACTGCGCGATGAAATCAAGCGACGCAAATCACCAACAGAATGAAAGAAACAAGATTTTTTTATGTGCCAGAGGCCGCAGCAAGCAACGAGCTGCCTACTGAAGAAGCCGCACATGCCGTCCGCGTGTTGCGTCTTCAAGAAGGTGATGACATGATGCTGATGGATGGCAAAGGTACTTTCTATAAAGCAGTGGTCACGCTGGCCGCATCGCATCATTGTTGCTACGACATTGTGGAGCGTCTGCCCCAAGAACCGGTCTGGCAGGGCCGCTTGCACTTGGCCATTGCACCCACAAAGTTGATGGACCGCATGGAATGGATGGTAGAAAAAGCTACTGAGGTGGGCTTTGACGAACTTTCTTTCCTGGATTGTCAGTTCTCCGAACGTCGGGTTGTCAAGTTGCCCCGCATTGAGAAAATCGTTGTTTCTGCGGTCAAGCAGAGTCGCAAGGCCTGGATGCCTGTGCTGAACGAGATGGAGTCGTTCAAGAGCTTTGTGGCCAGTCATCAGCAAGGACGTCGCTACATAGCCCATTGCTATGACGAAGTGCCTCGAAAGAATCTGTTCAAGGAACTGTGCAAGCCGTCGGCAATGCCCGATGCGCTTGTGATGATAGGACCAGAAGGCGACTTCTCCATCGACGAGGTTCGCATGGCGGTCGAGGCAGGCTTCGTCTCTGTCGACTTAGGAAAAAGTCGGTTGCGTACAGAGACGGCAGGACTGGCTGCTATAATGATGATGCAACTGGCAGCAGAGGGAAACAAAAACAACAAGTGATTTTTTAAATAAGAAAATGATGATGAATAGCAACAATATGCGCAAGTGGATAATCTGTATGGCGGCAGTCATTTGGGGCTTCTCGTCGGAATGCCAGGCCGTACAACTCAGAATCAGTGATTTGCTGAAGGAGATGCCCGACTCTATCATGCCTTTGCTGACAAAGAACAATCGACTCGATATGATTGACTTCTGTGAAGCCAAGATGAAGGCCGAAGTAACGAACTTACTGGAAGGACAAAGCGAAATGACAGCTCTTGCTGATGACAGTCTGACGATACGGATGAGCGAAACGCTGCGCATGGATCTCTATCTGGTCCCAGCCGAAGAAGAGTATGACAGCTGCAAGCAGGTCATCTGTGTGGTATCTACCTATCAGCTGCCTTCCACTGGCGAAGAGGATGTTTGCGTCGACTATTATTCTGTGCGTTGGCAACCTTTAGTCCAACCAAAGGTGAGCATCATACGTTCGCCACGCTCCACGCTTCTGCGTCAAGACGAGAAACTCAGAACCCTCAAGCCCATTCCCTGACGCGCCATGAAGCGATACGTAGGATTAGTGCTCATGGTCGTTGGCATGTTGTGGCTGCTGGCAGACTACGCTTTGGGCTTTTCGCATGTGAATCTCTTCCTGATTCTGCCGTTTCTCCTCATGATCGTTGGGTTGTTCTTACACGTCTACATCCAGAAGTCAGAGAGCAACTATTAATCTTATATCACTCATTCCATAACAATAAAAAACGGAAAACAATATGACATCGTTTAAAGATTTGGCCCAGATGCGCCGTTCGCATCGCAAGTTCACCACCGAGGAAATCGATGCTGATGACGTGAAACTCATTCTTCGTGCAGCACTGATGTCGCCGACATCAAAAGGCCAGCGTGCATGGCAGTTTGTGGTTGTAGACGACAAGCTGAGCATCGAGAAGCTATCGGATGCAAAAGACATGGGAGGACAGTTCCTCAAAGGTGCTCCGCTCTGCATCGTAGTCCTGGGCGATCCCATGCAGAACGCCTGTTGGGTGGAGGACGGAAGCATTGCAGCTATCTCCATGCAATATCAAGCCGAAGAACTCGGACTGGGCTCTTGCTGGGTGCAGATGCGCGGACGCGGTCTGAGCGACGGTACAAGCGCCGACACTGTGATTCGCGGCATTCTCGATATTCCCGAAAATCTTTCCGTACTCTGTGTGCTGGGCATAGGTCATAAAGCCGACGAGCGCAAGCCACAGAACGAAGACAAGTTGAAGTGGGAGAACGTGCATCTCAATCAGTATTAATTAGTCCACAGATGCAAATCATTTTTATAGGTGCAGGACGTCTGGCCTGCAACCTTGCCCCTGCATTGCATGAGGCAGGCCATCAGATTGTGCAGGTGTACAGCAGAACGCAGGCTTCGGCTGAGTCGTTGGCTTCAAAGGTAAATGCCAGTGCAGTGACCAACATTGATGCTGTAAGCCGAGAAGCCGATGTCTACATTTTCTCTGTCACCGACACCGTATTGCCAGCGCTGACCGAACTGCTGTCGGCACACCTCAACAAGAATCAGCAAACCTCCGAAGCTGTATTTCTACACACAGCAGGCTCCATGCCGTTGTCTGTTTTCCCTCAGTCCCTACCCCATCACGGTGTGATTTATCCCATGCAGACCTTCTCGAAGGAGCGTTCCGTAGACTTTTCATCCATACCATTCTTTGTTGAAGGCAACGACGAGCATGCACTGAGTGTGGCACAGCAGTTGGCCACATCGGTCAGCACAAATGTGCGCCAACTCTCGTCTGAGGCTCGTCGGCAACTGCATTTAGCTGCCGTCTTTGCATGCAATTTCGCCAATCACTGCTATCAGCTATCTGCTGAGATTCTTGCTCAGAACGGCCTGCCCTTCAGTGTGATGTTGCCGCTGATTGACGAGACGGCAGCCAAGGTACACGAACTTGATCCCCTTCAGGCTCAGACCGGTCCTGCCGTCCGTTACGATGAAAGGGTAATTCAGTCACAACTACAGCTACTGGCCGATCAACCTTTGAAGGCGCGTGTCTATGAGCTGATGAGCCAGA
Source organism: uncultured Prevotellaceae bacterium (assembly GCA_902771445.1). Classification (GTDB taxonomy): domain Bacteria; phylum Bacteroidota; class Bacteroidia; order Bacteroidales; family Bacteroidaceae; genus Prevotella. Next base: position 28,856 of record CACXXD010000001.1, on the reverse strand, counting down.
GCATCCACCAATCTTCTCAGTCTAACGTGCAACATGATTAATTACGACTTACAGAAAATACGAGCCATCATCTTCGATGTCGATGGTGTGCTGAGTGCAGAGACCATCACGCTCTCTGCCACGGGCGAACCCTTGCGAACGGTCAATATAAAAGATGGTTATGCCATCCAGCTGGCTGTCAAGCTGGGGTTACGCATTGCCATCATGACGGGCGGCAACACCGAAGCTGTCCGCCTGCGATACGAGCGACTCGGTGTGCAGGACATCTATATGGGTTGCTCCGTGAAGATACAAACCTATGAGCAGTTCCTGACCAACTATGGATTCACGGATGAAGAGGTGATGTATATGGGCGACGACATTCCCGACCTGGAAATCATGCAAAGGGTTGGATGTCCCGTCTGTCCGGCTGATGCATGCCCCGAAGTGCAGCAGACCAGCATCTACGTGAGTCAGCTGCGAGGAGGTTACGGATGCGGACGCGATGTCATTGAGCAGACGCTACGAGCACAAGGCAAGTGGCAGATGAACGAGACCGCGTTCGGCTGGTAGAGACATGAAAACAGACGATAAATATCTTGAATTATGTTAGACAACTTAAAGAAATATCACATCATTCTGGCAAGCAATTCGCCTCGTCGGCGCGAGCTGCTCTCCATGCTTGACATTGACTTCGAGGTGAAGGTCTTGCCCGATATTGAAGAAAACTATCCATCGACGCTTCCCGTAAGCGAGATTGCCCAGTACATCGCCGCAGAGAAAGCAGCGGCCTACCGAAAGGTGATGGCTGACGACGAACTGATTATCACAGCCGACACCGTGGTAATCGTCGACGACGAGGTGATGGGCAAGCCTGTCGATGCCGACGATGCACGGCGCATGTTGCGCAAGCTGAGTGGCCGCACCCATCAGGTCACTACCGGTGTGTGTCTCACCACCACCGATCGGCAGCGCCAGTTCTCTGTCACTACCAATGTAGTGTTCAAGCAACTCAGTGATGAAGAAATAAATTTCTATATAGATCACTATCGTCCATTCGACAAAGCAGGCGCATACGGCATTCAAGAATGGATTGGATGCGTGGGTGTAACAGGGCTAAATGGCAGCTTTTTCAACGTGATGGGACTGCCTGTTCAGCGCATTTATGCTGAATTTGTCGACATTTAGTGTCCTTTTTAGATTCTTTAAGAAAAAAGTTGTTGAACACTCTTGGAATATTCAGAAAAATATTGTACTTTTGCACTCGATAACTAGTAATTTTTAATCTATATTTATCATTTTCCAAAGTTTTTTTTAAGGGGAACTTGTCTGAGAAGATCGGTTCCCTGATTTTTTTGTTATTACTCAATGTACATTCAGACAGTCTGACCCCAAGATTGTGCCATTGCACAGAAAGCCCCGTTGCTTGCGGTGAAGCAACGGGGCCTTTTGCATATTACGCACAATGCGCGCTATCTGATGAACAGAAGTTCGCGATACTTCGGAAGTGTCCACAGACCGTCTTCCACAATCATTTCCAGATGGTCAGCCTCATCGCGGATGGACTCCATCTTCGGACAGACGGTATCATGGTAGGCAATGGCACGCTGATGGATGTCGGCAATACGATTAGCCACACGGCGGGCATCGGTCAGTTCCTCTACAAGTTGCTCAATGCGCTCGGTACGCTCTGCAATCTCTTCTATCAGCTTCATGTTGCGGGCGCTCAGCCGCTTGGCCTTTTCCGACGGGAACACGCTTTGCATGCCTTGCACGTTCTTGATGAGCTGGCTCTGGTAGTGAGTAGACACAGGAATAATGTGGTTCATCGAGAGGTCGCCCATCACGCGGGCCTCAATCTGCACCGTCTTCACATACATCTCCCATTTCACCTCGTTGCGTGCCTCAAGCTCCTTGCGCGTCATGACCTTTGTGCTCTCAAACATCTTCACGCTCGATTCGTCAAGATAGTGCTCAAAGATGATGGGGCATGATTTCTCCACGTCGAGTCCGCGCCTGGCAGCCTCTTCCACCCACGCGTTGCTATAGCCGTTGCCGTCGAAACGTATGGGGCGACAGGTCTTAATGTCATCGCGAAGCACATCGAGAATAGCCGACAGCTTGCTTTCCCCCTTGTCAATCAAGGCATCGACACGCAGTTTGAAGTCCTGCAAAGCCTCTGCCATAGCAGAGTTGAGCGCAATCATGGCCGAGGCACAGTTGACACTGGAGCCAGGTGCACGGAACTCAAAGCGATTGCCGGTGAAGGCAAAGGGCGACGTGCGGTTGCGGTCGGTATTATCTACGATCAGGTCGGGTATCTGTGGGATGTCAATCTCCATGCCCTGCTTACCCGTCAGGTTGAAAAGCTCGTTCTTGTCCGACTTCTCAATATGGTCGAGCAGTTCGGTGAGCTGAGTGCCAAGGAAACTGGAGATGATAGATGGGGGAGCTTCGTTTCCGCCCAGACGATGAGCATTGGTGGCACTCATGATCGAAGCCTTCAGCAGACCGTTGTGGCGGTAGACCGCCATCAGTGTCTCCACGATGAACGTCACAAAGCGCAGGTTCTCTTCAGGTGTCTTGCCCGGTGCATGCAGTAGCACCCCTTTCTCTCCCTGAGCACCGTCGCTCGTCGACCGTTCGGCAGTCAGACTCCAGTTGTTATGCTTGCCGGAACCATTGATGCCCTTGAAAGGCTTCTCATGCAGGAGCACGCGAAAGCCATGCTTGCGGGCCACCTTTTTCATGAGCGACATGAGCAGCATGTTGTGGTCTACGGCCAAGTTACATTCCTCGAAGATGGGGGCCAGCTCAAACTGATTGGGAGCCACCTCGTTGTGGCGTGTCTTGCAGGGGATAGAGAGTTCGAGCGCCTGAATCTCCAGGTCTTTCATGAAAGCCTGCACGCGATCGGGAATGGTGCCAAAGTAGTGGTCATCCATCTGCTGGTTCTTCGCACTCTCATGTCCCATCAGCGTGCGCCCGGTCAGCATCAGGTCGGGACGGGCGCTGTAGAGGTCTTCGTCCACGAGGAAGTATTCTTGCTCCCATCCGAGGTTCACCTGCACTTTCTTCACGTCGTCATAGAAATACTTGCACACGTCGGTTGCAGCCTTGCCTACCGCATGGAGGGCACGCAGCAGCGGAGCCTTGTAGTCGAGAGCCTCACCCGTATAAGATATAAATATGGTGGGAATACACAGTGTGTCATCGATGATGAACACCGGCGATGTGGGATCCCAGGCCGAATAGCCGCGGGCCTCGAAAGTGTTGCGGATGCCGCCATTGGGGAAGCTCGACGCGTCTGGCTCTTGCTGCACGAGCAGTTTGCCACTGAATTTCTCCATCATGCCGCCCTTGCCGTCGTGTTCCACAAAGGCATCGTGCTTTTCGGCAGTCCCTTCGGTGAGCGGCTGGAACCAGTGCGTGTAGTGCGTGCAGCCCATTTCGGTGGCCCATTGCTTCATGCCCGCAGCCACTTCGTCGGCTATCGAGCGGTCGAGCCGCGCACCGTTGTCAATCACGTCGACCAGTTTGTCATAGATGTCTTTCGGCAGGTATTTATACATTTTCTCACGGTTGAAGACATACTTACCGAAATAAGTCGAAGGTCGCTCTTCTGGAGCATTCACGTCGAGAGCCCTTTTCATGAAGGCTTTCTCTACTACTTGGAATCTTAAGTTGTTTGCCATTATTTGCGTTGATTTTGGCTGCAAAATTACAGGTATTTCTCCATTCCGCAAAATGTTTGAGCCTAAACTTTAGAAAAACAGGAACATCTTTTTATCATTTCGTTTGTTGCTGCCGCTAAATTTCGTAGGTGCGGTTGACATTTTTCAACACGGGAGGACACAGAAAAACATAAAAGAAAGAATAATTATAATTTCTGTCCGTTTCTTTAGTTGTAATTATAATTTCATAAATCTATTGTTTGCGACGTTTAAATGTGTTGTTTGCGAGGTCTAAATGGCATACTTGCGAATGCCGTCCTTGCCACCTATGAAAGATATGAAGGATATATATATAACTTTCGTATAAAGAAAACATTTAGGTCGGGGGTAAATAATTTCCTATAGGAAAAGTTGCTATTCTATCCTTCATATCGTTCATATCGTTCATCAGATAGGAAGATAGCGATTACTTTACATTTGCCCATGAAACTGAGTTACTTTTTTTTGAAAATAGTCCATATAGTCCAAAAGACATTAAAAATACTTATAATAAAAAAGAAAATCCAAGTATATTCTATGCTAGAATCCAAATTATTTCCGTAATTTTGCAAGAATTCTCAGCTTTTCTTTGTATAAAGGCTGTCTGGGAGATTGAGGAATTTGAGGGTTACGGATAAGAGACCGTTCTCAATTCGTTGTTCTGCCATAATTTGCATCAAAGAGCACCCGATGATGAACAACCAGCCGTTTTTTGTAGTCCATTATCAGATGCAAAGGTACAACAAAATTCTGAGAAAGCCAAAGCATTCGCTTGTTTTAACTCTTTGATCGCTTAACATGAGAGTTTCTTGTATGCTTCCACCACCTCTCGCATCGACATAATATACATTTTCAGCCGCTTTCCGTCGAGGGGTGTGCGCTTGCCGTCCATCCAGCTCAGTTCTTGGAATTCTCGGCAGAAGGTGCTGTAGTCTGTTTTCCCTTGCAGGTACCACAGCAGCGCATCGGCATAGAGAGAGAAATATAGGTTACAAAACGGTTTGAAAAATATAAAATGCTCTTCGTCCTCATACACCATCTTGCAGAACTGCTTCACGATGCTTGGCACAAACTGCTCATCGCTATATTCCTCCAACAACTGTTTGAACTTCTTGTATGTGTCGATGGATTCATCCGTACTTTCCTCCTGCGTATGCAGGAAGTCCGACGGTGAGGAATGAAAGATGGTTATCTGATTCATCATCGCCGCCTGCCGTTCTGCCTGCTGATAAGTTGTCCACTCCTCACTCATGGCTAATTGCCTGTGAAGCATAGCCAGATGGAATTTTCCATAGACATTCGTCAACTTACAAGCCAACGTCACATCCAGCACACGCTGTTGGTAACGCTCTGACAATTCGTGTTGTGGTTTTAAGTGACTAAGTGTTTCTTCTGAGAAATATCCTTCTGGTATAGCCGATGCTGTCATAATATTACAATTGTAAAATGGATTCCAGTTGATTTGCAATCTCCTTGAAATCTCTATTCAAATCAAGCGTCTTGAAATAGATTACGTTTCCATCTCTAAGCGTTCTCTTATCATCAAGGCAAGGATCATCCAGTGTCTTAGCATACAATAGCATCCCATTCACCTTGCCAGTATGCCCGACATCATAATTGTTAACATAGGTATATATCTGGTACAAATTAGCTGAGTGGATTTTGTCCCTGTCAAAATTGCTCTGCAAAGTATGATTATAATATTTCGTATCAATTATAAGTGTCCTGTCTCCAATGGTCAGCATTATGTCAGTTTGCATGGTTGGCAAGATGCCTGTTGAGGACTCTTCATCTATGACATCCCATTTTACTTGGGCTGCACGGGGTTTGGTCTCTGGGTGATGCCTCCTGTAATACTCCAACACAAACTTCTCAAAAAGTCTTGCTATTTGGTCATCAGACAGCGTTCTTAGCTTATAAGGGCCTTCATTCGTTGTCATGAGTAACTCCTTAAAAATGAAAAGACAAATATAGACAAGAAACTGATAGTTCTGATTGTTTCGGTCAAAGCGGAACTGCTCAATATGAACAGAGGCCATGTCTATAGGGTCTATCAAAGTGAAGAAACGTATCAACTGCCTTATTGTCTGTTTGCGATTCTCGTCAACGTCTGAACATTTTGCCAAGTATTGAAGAGTTGTTTTGACAACCTGATTGTACGGGTTATTTACGGACAATTCGTCGTAGTTACAGAAAGCACGATAAGGATTGGATTGTTGTATGACATATGTCTTTAACATGTCGATTCTCCCTCGTATAACAGGTAATGCTCCTTCTTGACTGACATAGGTTTTGTACAGCCCCTGCTTCAATTGACTGGACACACATCTAATGAGAATTTCAGCGAACAGATTATGGGTGTCCTCAAAATTCTCTCCACATATATCTTCAAACATATTGAACCTGAAATCGCGAAAAGCATAGGCCAACATATAGTAGATGTTGTGTATAGGTATGTTCTTATTGGTCATCATACGGATGCTTTACAAGTGCTTTACGTAGTTCTTCTGATTGTATTTTGAACTTTGTTTCGTTGTCAAACCAATACTCTTGCAACATAGGGATTATCTCACATTCCACAACGTTCTTTAGCCATGCCTCGTTAATCTCCTTTTGGTTGCAGAAATAACTATGCCCTATACAGAAACCTTTACCAAGAGTTGGGTCTTTTGCTATTACTTCTGAGTTTAACTTCATAACAGCGTCTATAACAATGTCGAAAGCCTCACTCTTAAGTTTCTCCTTATATGCCTTAAATAACTGGTTATCAAATGCTGGTTCGAGAGTGAAGAATTGGAAGCGTCGACGCAAAGCGAAGTCTAGCATTGCCAAACTCCTATCTGCCGTATTCATTAGGCCAATGATATAGACATTCTTTGGAATTATTATAGGCTTATTATAGTTTGCCAGTTTCATAGGGACTCCCCTATAGTCTTTGTCTATTAGGGTAAATGCCTCACCAAATATTTTGCCTAAGTTTCCTCTGTTAATCTCGTCAATAATGAAATAGTAATCATTCTTACCATCCCTTGAAGCCATGTTGCAGAATTCCATAAAGATGCCTTTCTGCAATTTAAATTCCCCATTATCACTAGGCTTGTAACCGATAATGAAATCTTCATAAGTATAGTTAGGATGAAACTGAACAGAGCAGATCCTGTGATTCCACTTTTTCCCCATTCGTGCATAGGCCAATCTCTTAGCTAAATATGTTTTACCAACGCCTGGAGGCCCCTGTAAGATGATGTTCTTCTTGAAATTCAATCCTTCAAACATGGATTGTAACATATCCTCGTCAACAAAAACATCACTCAGCAAACTATTCGTATCATAATCTTTGGCTGTCATATCGACAGGAATGCCAGTATCTTTTTCTATTCCCTTAATGATTTCCTTGCCCATATTGCTCGTAAGACGGAAGAATCCAAGATTTTCTCCAGGACAATAATCTCTATATGGTTCTTTCAATGCTGATACTGGACATGAAATGTCAAGTTTGTTTAGAACCCAAAATTCTATATGGTCATCATTTTTCGATATGATTTCCAAAATAGCATATATCTGTTTTCTGGAAGTGCTACACGCGAATACTTTGTCGCCTACTTTAGCGAGCGAGAATGGATGGATATTTTTGATATGGGGATAACTTAATTCTGGGTCTTCTTGCTGTGCGCGTAACCTGTTATTTTCTTTTCGAGGTATTTCATTGGGGCGGTTACGATAGAAATAGTCGACTTTTTTATGCTCTTTAGTTAGGACTCGATGTCTTTTCCCGTTATTATTCTTATAAGGTTCAGAGGTAATCCAACACCTGTCAGATCTGTACCATTCGTAATTTCCCAATATAGATTTAGGGTTTGTGATGATGCCCATATTGCCAAGAAATGATTTTTCGGCTTTCAGCATATTATCACGAACCGTATCTATCAACGTCTTATCCAATTTTTGTCCTATATAGTCCAAATATGATATACTTGGCTCTTTTATGTATGTTGGATGGGAGAAATGGGGATTGTCTTCCCTATCAATAAAGTAGCAGTAAAGCCATTTGAGGAAAGATCCCTCAAATTCATCTTTACCAACTTTCTTGTCAACAAAGAAAGATATTGTCTTATTGTCAAAGGTGTTCGCACTCTCAATATCCCATGTTTCAGGATCCACATTGAGCCACCAGTATTGAATTATCCCATCATTACCCTCACTGTAGTCATCAACGACCATAATCTCTGTATCTATGTTCGTATCAATGTTTTCTATTTCCTGCTCATTATCCTCACTCTCTAACTGTCCCTTCAACAATTTTTGTGCATAGTTTTTGGACTCTCTAAAACCATGACCATAGCCATGAGAGGACAACCAATTTTGAAATCCTGACCTATTGACGGAAACAGAACTGTAAAAATCGGAAGCTTTCAATTTGGGATTCTCCTTAACCATTGACAGTAACTTAGACCATGACTCCTCGTATTTGCTAATTGCTAATTGTAAATTTGCCATATTTGTTGAAATGTATTATTATATGCATATCTAATGAGTATCAAAACTTCCTGACCGATATGAGCCCCCCCATCTAACGCACAATCATACCCCATTAATTGTTATAATGCGAAGTGCACCTTATACTATAAATGGGAAAGTTATGTTATACTTGAATCCATTGCGATATGGCTCAAATGTAAATTTGCACCTAACAAGCAAGTCCATACCTATTAAGACAGTGACATCTCCAATATCTTTTATAGTTCCCCCATTAAGAGCTGTGCTGTAACCGTTAGGAAATGTCACGAGGCATCGTGTTCTTATGGAATCCATTTCGCCTGTCGTTCCTCTGGTTTTATCTTTGCCAAGGTTTTCCAATGCCACCTCTTCATAAAAGTACTCTGTGAAACCAGACGATGATGCTCCAGTGTCAATTTGTCCTAAAAAGAGAGCCTCATGTCCGTCAATATTTACTTTTAACGGCATCAGCAATCTGTTGTCAAAATATACATCGTCGCTACATGGATTGTATATAACTGTTACGGAATCAGAAGTTTTTATGATTTCATAATTGTCATCTAATCCCATAAATTTGTGGCCTATATTGCAGATCTTAATAGTCCCATCCTGTGCTAAGCCAACATTGTCTGTATAGGGAAAAATAAGCGCATCTTTATCCAATGACATAAGTCTTTGATAGGCACTTTCGAAAGCCAAAGCAACATCCTTAACTACTTGGTCGGTCTCAGTCTTATTAATACTCTCTAACACGAACTTTCTTCCAATATCATCTTTTGACGAATAAGAATTGTCTATGTCGTTGAACGGATTTATATCCAAATGATGTTTTCTACTAAGATAATTGCCCCAGCTATCCCTAAACAGATTTATCCCAAACTGAACAATTTCATGTGATGCGAAATCTCTCTTCAGAGGCTCACTTACCACACAAAAAACATTCTGCAACTCTCCCCTTTCATTAGGAAGTTCTATTTTAAAACAATCATAAATACTCGCAACATGAATATAATTCTTATGCTGTAGAACGACGGAGAAATTGTACATATCTTGATTCAATGTTAGCCGTAATTCTTTTCCGTCTTCTATAAGGTATGTGCAGGACACAAAATCCTGTTGTATGTGGCTAACAATGTGGTACTTTGAGCATGATTCATTAAACGCCTTTTGCCATATATCTTCGATTCTTACCATAATAAAAGAATTTATTACGTTCACTATCAAATTATTTGTCTGTTTTTGCTGTTTTTCGACTCTTTTGCGAGTTCTGATATTATGCGTTTTGTACGCCATGCAATGGGCTGAACATCATTAGTACCTGTAATAGCATTTAACTTCCTATTAAGTTCGTCGATATCTCTCTTTGTATCTTCTAGTAGGATTTTTAAACTGGCCATTTCTCGCTGCATGGTAGCAAAGTCATGCATAATTGTGGCGTATTCAGACACTCCTCCTAAGCTTTTCCATTGTTCCTTCGCATGAACACTTATAGAATTTGGATCTATAACGAAGTTAAAGAAATCTATTTTTAAGTTGTCACATAAATTAAGTAGGCGCGTGACAGGAAGACGGTGCTCTGCAAGCAAAGATTCTTTTACACGATTGGGATGTAGTCCTACGATAGATGCAATGTCCCGATATGATGAGACAATACTAGAATCTATTACTTTTTGCATGGCATCTTTGTCATAGAAACAGAATTTGTAGTGATTGAACTCAATGTAGTCTTCGCGTCCCCCAACAGGTTCCTTGCTGTCTTTGGAAAAGAAACGGCTGACAGGAACACAGAGTCCGTTTGCCAAGTCTATGAGCTGTTGAACTGATATTTTAGATGGTGTCTCAATGATACGATACAAAGTAGTCATTGAAATGTTTGACTGAGACGATATCTCTTTGTAGGTCATACGTAATGCGCATGCCAGGTTCTTGAATAAGTTCTCGTTAAGTTTCAACATATGATTCTTGTTATTGAAATTTAGTGCAAAGATAATAAATAATAACGTATTTGCAAAGGATTTACTCCAAAAAAGTTAAAAACATCGCTAAATACAAACAATATTGAAAACTTAGACACTGTTTTTGGAGATTTTGGGATATCGAAAACCCAAGGAGTCCTTGAGGGTATATAATGCAGTTTACAAACAAGGATTGCTTGATGACATATGCTCCCACATGAAAGATTGAAAACAGTTGAATGACATCTTGTTTACAATTGCTTTTTCATTAATGTTAGGATGAATAGAATTGCAATTATTCAATTCTGTACCTCAGAAGGTATCTGGGCTGAGAGACTCAGGATTTCTGCCCGAGTCTTATCATCTACAATGCGGCGAGTATTACGTTTACATGCTTAATACCGCTGTCTCACTCATTTAAATCTACATTATAATGCCATTTCCATTTCATTCCACAGCGATCACATTTGTCATCACGCTCAATAGTAGTTCCTGGTTTGGTAATCCAAAAACAATTATGCGAACAATAGCACTCCACATTTTCATCAAATAAGTCATAGTTCGGAGAGCCGTAATTACTCCAACGCTTTGTTACTTCTGGATTTCTGCTATTAGGAAAGCCAAATCTCACAGAGCTTAGAAATGAATATACAAAGAGTACAACAATTATAGCAATAACCCCTTTCTTCATGACTATTTTGTTCTTTATGACTCACGGGGTTCTGTCCGCGAGAGTCACTAATTTCCATTTACACAGGTGATACAATTTATAATAAAGCCAAAGCACCCAGCGTTAAACTGATACCAATAAGCACAATAATTGAGCAACCATTACCATTACCACTACCATTACCTCCACCTTCCACATAATCTTTCGCACAGATTTCGTCAACTGTATTTTTTGCTTCTGCCAAACCGCAGTTGTGCGTTTCTTTGTACCACTTAACCGTACTCAACTTACCTTGTGTTTTCACCATGTCAAGTATTTCTGCCTCTTCAGTAGTGGCACCAGTAGCATTTGAAGTATTCCTTACAACTTTAGCTTCGCCGACTTTAAACTTCTTTCCGCATTTGAGACAAGTGATTTGTGTATCTCTACTTCCAATGGTGCCAGCAAGTAGTCCGATACCACCCGTTAAAACTACACCAGCAAGTGCTTTACCTCCGCTGAATCCTTTGTGTTCTGCATGAAGTTCACGTGAGCCACATTTAGGACAGCAAAGGTATTCCTCTTGCTGAGTTTGCTGAACTTGTGGATTCATAGGATTTCCACAATGAGAACAAGCAACGGCTTTGTCACTTATCTCTTTTCCGCATTCAGGACAACTAATTAATGCCATAAATTTACTTTTTATACCCCCTTTGTGTTATTAGAATCCTTCATATATTGACCCTTTGTCTTTGTCTTTTTTCTGCACTGTCGGACTTTGAAGGCGTTCCGTAATTTTCTTTCTGCATTTCGCAAGGAACTTGCCCAGTGGGTTATTTGTCCACTCTTCTTCAATGTATTTGACGTTATTACCAATTCTGACTTTAGTAATGCCATGTACATCAATACCATCAAGTTCTTCGGCTTTAATACGTGATTCAGAAACATAATAAGTCTTTGTAATCCCTGGTTGGGTGATTCCAACATACCCTGCATTATATGTGACACTATTAGTCCTATAAGTTTCTTCATGTAAACTGTCTACGACTAATGTTATTGTTTGTCCATTTTTTAATTTCATCAGAACAATGTTGTCTTTAGGAATGTTGTTGAATGAACTTATCGTTAAACGCCAATCCAAACTATCTGTTGATTCGTAAACCTTAAGTGTCATACTATAATCAAGCCCTTCAATGCGAAAGTTTTTCATATTGGTCATAATCTGATGCCGGCCATCAGATTCCATTTGGTCAACTTTCACTGTTTGTGCGTATGAAGATAATGACAGCAGTGAAATTAACGAAAATAAGAACTTTTTCATAATCCTTGCCCTTATCCGTGTCGGGCACAACCTTTATGTTTATTACCGTTTTGGAAAGGAAGAAGCGTGAACCTCCCTTTATCTTCCCCAAGGCCGTGGAAATTGCCCAAACGTAGAGATAAGTTCAGCCCACGCCTATCGCGTGAGCATTCACCTTATCTTTTCTTTCTACGTTTATTCGAGCAACGTTGTCCTGTTGAAATATTCCACGTTTCGGGGGACAAGAAGAGAAAGCGAACGCTAATTCATAACCAAAATGTCTTTGTGAACCGCTTAAGCGGAAGCCTGATGCAAAATTACACAAACTTTGGCACATAACCATACATTTTATATTAAATAAGGTGTTTTTGGGGCTAACGACTGTTCCACACAAGTGCCATTGTCGTCGAAGTGTTCAACCAACTGCTTCGTCAGGGTATCGGTTTCAAACAACATTCCCGTTTTAGCCTGTGCATAAGTCCGGGTGAGCAGATACTGCATCCTGAAATGCCTGTCGAACTCATCTGAGTGACGGCCAAGGGTATCCAGAATGACAAGGGCAGAGTCGGGATGTTCCTGCAAGATGCTCTGTGCATGGGCCAGTGCCTCCTGGTACTCCTTGCGCTCCATACAAGACATCAGAGCGCACAAGCATATCATGACGTATATGATTCTTTTCATCTTGATTTGTTTTCAGCATGCAAAAATACAAATAATTCTCGAATTTCACACTTTTGTCATGCAAAAATACAAATAATTCTCGAATTTCACACTTTTGTCAAAATAATTCATAAAAAAAAGAGCCTTCGGAAGGTGGCATTCTGGAAGCGAGGAACCGCAGTGCTCACGTCATGTCTTAGCGGCAGTCTTGAGATTGATATTGAATCAAAGTGGGTTTACAGCCATATCAAACTGAGATTTAGCATTAGTTACACGATGATTAAAGTAAGAACTCAGTTTGATATGCCTGCAAACCCACTTTGATTCAATACTAATCTCAGCGCTAAGGCCGCTCAGAGCTGTTCGAAAGGAGAAATCTCATGGATAGAAATAGTTCTTTTTGTGAATATAAATTTTGCAACACGCTGTAAATCAAGTGGATGCGCAACCCCTTCCAATACTCGCATATTTGCAAGCGACTTTCAGTTTTGTGAATTTCATGCGATTCTCAGAGGGGTAGTTGTAAAGAAAATTCATAATTCAAGTGCGGAAACGTAGAAAAAAACTCTGTATCTTTGCGTTCAAAATTTTTACTTGGTAACGGTAAAATATAAATTGTGACATTTTCATCTGTTCAGAATCGTCCCTAGTTGTGATATTCATCTCCCCGTCCACACAACCGGTGAACAGGGCTGAATAGTGCATGACAAACAAGTTCAGCCCACACAATGTCAAGACCAACCAGAGGTTATTTGTTTTAAATACGTTCATCAGGCAATGCTGTTTAAAACCTCGAAGAAGTTCCGGGCATAGATTTCCTTTGTGTATTGCTGCGACAACTGTTTCGACACCTCACCCATAGACCGACATTCGTCCCTGTGTTGATAGAGGTGGCGGATAGCGCGAGCCAAGCCACCCGTCAGGTCGCCGGGGAACGGCAGGACGATGGCATTCTGCGGCGTTACCATTTCGGGGATGCCGCCACGGTCGGTGGTGACGATGGGCAGCCCTGCGGCCATACCTTCCAGAACAGTGGTGGGGAAGGGGTCGTTCCATGTGGAGGGTATGACGGTCACGTCAGCCAGCCGCAGGTAGTCCGCCATCAGCTCATGCTGGACGTATCCCGTAAAACGGATTCTGTCCTCCAGACCCTCAGCCCTTGACTTCAGCTCGCTGATGAAAGGATCATCCTTTATAGCGTTGCCGTAAAACGAGCTACCCATGACCATCAGCTTTATCTGCGGTTCGTCACTTAGCATGCGCATGGCTTCAATCACTTCGAGAATGCCCTTTTCTGGCACGAGACGACCACTGAATAGGAGGATGAAGTCCTCGTCACTATATCCCAATTGCTGTCGTGTGACAGTAGGGGTGGTGGCAAACGGTGTAAGGTCAATGCCGTTGTGTACGGCGACGGTCTTGTCATCGTGGTTTGCGCAGGTGGCCACACGACTACGGATGTAGTCTGACACAGTGATTATTTTTGCGGCTCGATTGTAGATTTCCCGTCCTTGTCTGGCCATGTTGTTCAGGGTGTCGTTGTGCAGGTGGTACACCAGTTTCGGCTTATCCGCCATTGGCAGGTCGAGGGCATACCCTGGGCGGTTCTCTAAGAGTACGCAGTCGTAGTCTTCTCCCTGCATCATACTGAGTGCCTGATGCAAATAGTAACTGATGCTGTAGTGGTAGTAGGTATGGCGATGTGTCAGGGCGTGGAGCCGCTTCCTGACCCTTGCCCACAGGCTGGTGGTGTTGATGTATCGGTAGTGGTTCGCCTCCGACTGCAGTGCGGGATGTCGCTCTACATCAGTGTGCCAGACGCTATATACCGTGATGTCGTGTAGCCGCAGCCGGTCGTTATATTCCAGGAGGTGGTCGGTAAGCATCTCCACTGCCCCGCCCTGCACAGCAGGGACGGGCAAAATGCCGGAGGTAAGAATGGCTATCTTCATCTTGTTGTGCCTCACACGTCCGCCAGACACCCCTCGTTCGGACATCTAATCTTGTTATTACAGTAGACTACAAAAGAAAAAACGGGGTATCTGGCTTCTGCTCGTTCGCGATTCGAGGCCTACCACAGCCAAGCAAGTAAACGAACAGAGTGATACCCACGCCAATGGTATATATGGTAAGCCCCTAAAGGTGTGCATGACGGCATGATTAGCCGTCGGCACACCAACAGGGCGGTATATACCAACCCGTAGCACCAACCTCTGCAATGTTCTTGACTTGCTCTTCGAGTGTGGTAGTTTCGAATCGCCAAAAACAAAGCGTCAGCGACGCATTTCCATAATGTAGTGCTCCCTCCCTATAGCCGCTCCGACAACATGGCGATGTCGGCTCGGCGTGGGTTAGCGGCTACAAAGATAATCATTTTCCTGCATATTTCAACGAACATCATAAAAAATATAGCATTCTTTATGATTTTGCAGGTTTCAGGTGTTATACATGTAGTGCCTTCGGCTTTGCTGACGTTTCTCCTCCATGTCTTTGGCAGCAAAGAAGGCGCAATAATAAGCTACTTGTGGTATTGTTACAGATGGAGTATCCATTATAATACCCACAATCGCTTTCCTTGTACCTTTCAATGTACTTTTCTGTGTAGTTTTCTGTGTAGTATCCAAATCAGTACACCTCACTCTTCAAAGTTTGAACAAATCGTCAAGGGTAAGTTGGGCTTGCACATCACCGCTGTATTTCCCTTTCTTGACACCATAGGTAGTAATCAATGTCAGCATTAACGATTTGCGAGTGTTTGTCTGCCGGATAAATGCCTCCAATTTGTTATCCAACTCTGCAGCATCAGACTTTGTGATTTCATACTCTGAGCGCGAGAACTTCATCTCACAGATATTGGCTGTATGGTCAGCACGGTCGATAATCAAGTCGATTTGTGCCCCCTTTTGATCATCGTCACCCTTACTGCTCCAGCAGCAAGCACGGCTTTGAATGCCAGAGATGCCAAGAGCTTGTTTTATCTGCCGGATATGGTTCAGGCACAGAATCTCAAAAGCATAGCCACTCCACGCGCGATACTTCCCGCTATTGAGGGAGTTTGTCCAGAAGGCTTCATCCTGATACTTGTTTTCTTTGATATAATGGAAGTGAAACAGCGTGAAAGCGTCTGTCAGTTGGAAAAGAATGTCACGCTTGGTCTCACCAAAGGGAATATAGCTTCGGATGAAGCCACACTTTTCGAGTTCTTCCAGCGTTTTTGTAAACTTCTTGTTGTTGTTTAGCTTGCTATGCTCAAGAATCTGCCTGCGAGTCAAACCTTTGCTCTTTTTGGCCAATACTGTAACAATAGATATATGGTCGCCGGCTTTCTTGAAAAGGGAGCGATACAGATTGTCGAACTCGTTAGTCAGTTCACCATTTGAAGCGAAAAACAGGCGGTCAATATTCTGTGCCACACTTTCATCCGGGTTCATCAGTGAATAATAGTAAGCCACTCCACCCATCACCATGTAGCATTCTGCTATCTCTTTTTCACGGTAGCCAAAGCCGTATGACTTGAAATAACGACGGCTCTCTGCCAATGTGAAAGGAGCGATATATATCTGATGGGTTCTGCGATTATGAAGTCCACCTCTGTTATTAATAATGTTGTCTATCATCCATGAGGTGGCTGAGCCACAGACGACAAGTTTGATGTCACTACGGCCATCAGCCCACCCATTCCAAAACCTCTCCAAAGCCGCGATAAATTTCGAACGCGTGGTATCCATCCAAGGTAGTTCATCAATGAAAACGACTTTTCTCCCCTCTGGCAAGCTTTCAAGATAGCACTGGAGTTGATAAAAGGCTTCTATCCATGACTTCGGATGCGTAGCCGACGGCCAGACCATGCGCAATGAAAAGTAAAAATTCAACAGTTGGTCTCCCATGTCGGCATTTTCCATACCTGTCATTGAGAAGCAAGCCTGACTTCCAAGAACTTGACGTATATAGTATGTCTTTCCGACACGTCGTCGACCATAGACGGCAATAAACTCCGACTTTTCTGTCCTTAGATATTCTTGCAGAAGCTCTATTTCGCGTTCTCTGCCTATCAATGCCTGTTTCATTTTAAAACCATTTGTCAATCGAAAACTGTTGCAAAGGTAATAAAAGCAATTGATTTGAGCAAATTTCAAAACCGAAATCTGCTGAAAACAGCCAAAATAATAGAATTTCAGCTATTTTCGTCATATAAAACACCAACGGGACAAAAGAATTATTTTCTTTCATCCCGTTGATATTCAGATTGTTAAGTTCAAACAAGGCTTTAATACTCATCCTTGTAATGGAAGATATTAACCGTCTGAAATTGCTTCTTGTCGAGAAGAAGAAAACATTGACGGCAACGGGCGAATGGGACGCTTTTGGCAAACCATGCTCCTATCGCGCTGGAAGGGTCTGTTCTCATGGCTACCCGTAGAAACCATAGTACGAGAGCATCAGCAAGCCTATTATGACGTTATCCAGAAAAGCGACCGTGCTGGTGAAAGTCGATTGTCGCCACCAGCATCTCTATCGCACTCACTTTCGGTACGGTAGCCATCATTGATTCCTACAAGAAAGAAAAGGAGAAACGAGAAATAGCGGGACGAGCTGATCAAATATGTGGGTTCAGACCTGAAGGGCGAGGTGTCGCGGAAGATAGCGAAGGACATCGAGACCTTCGGTGTGATACAGGTGCTGAAGCATCCTCCGACTACGAACTGCAACGCGAGGCAATGGAAAAGTTTGGTGAGCGTTATCCTGGAATGGGTCTTAATGACTGGTGCCATATCATTGAAACATACACTCCAATGGTGAGAGAGACAACACGGCCAGATACAAAAGAA
Organism: uncultured Prevotellaceae bacterium; assembly: GCA_902771445.1. Taxonomy (GTDB): domain Bacteria; phylum Bacteroidota; class Bacteroidia; order Bacteroidales; family Bacteroidaceae; genus Prevotella. The sequence continues at coordinate 11,274 of CACXXD010000001.1, read as the reverse complement.
CTTTCTATGCGGCAATATGATAAGGCGGCAGAATCTTCTCTGTAGAGGCCATCTATCGGGGTGGTTCTAATGCTCGTAATCCAAAAATTCAGAATATGCTCCGTATGATAGGCTTTGGTGAGAACACTGGCTCGGGATTCCCGAAGATTATAGCTGCAATAGCCCCTGTAAGATTCCATGAAATAGACCGTCTTATTAGAATTAATTTGAACGAAATATCGGTCAATTGTACATGTATTCAAAAAAAAATTGGTAATTTTGCATGCAGAATTAACACAGAAAACAAAAAGGCAATGAAAAAAGGATTGAAAAGAGATACCCTCTGCGTTCAGGCAGGCTGGGAACCCAAGAATGGCGAGCCACGCGTGCTACCCATCTATCAGAGCACTACGTTCAAATATGACAATACGGAAGAGATGGCCGACCTCTTCGACCTGAAGAAGGAAGGCTACTTCTACACCCGGCTTCAGAACCCTACCAACGATGCCGTGGCACAAAAGATTGCAGCCCTGGAAGGCGGTGTGGGGGCTGTGCTCACGTCGAGCGGTCAGGCTGCCAATTTCTATGCCGTGTTCAACATCTGCGAGGCAGGCGACCACATCGTAACCTCGAATGAAATATACGGCGGTACATATAATTTGTTTGGTGTCACGCTCAAGAAACTGGGCATAGAGTGTACGTTCGTCAATCCAGAGGCAAGCGAGGAAGAGATAGACCGCGCTTTCCAGCCGAACACCAAGGCACTCTTTGGCGAGACCATTTCGAACCCCGGTTGCAAAGTGCTCGACATAGAGAAGTTTGCACGCATCGCCCACAAGCATGGTGTTCCCCTGATAGTTGACAACACGTTTCCCACCCCCATCAACTGTCGTCCTTTTGAATGGGGAGCCGACATCGTGACCCACTCCACCACTAAATATATGGACGGACATGCCACACAAGTAGGCGGCTGTGTGGTGGACAGCGGCAATTTCGACTGGGACGCACAGGCCGAGAAATATCCCGGACTCTGCAAGCCCGATGAGTCGTACCACGGACTGACCTACACGAAGGCCTTCGGCAAGATGGGCTATACCACCAAGTTGGTGGCCCAGCTGATGCGCGACTTGGGCAGTATCCCTTCGCCCCAAAACGCTTTCCTGCTGAACCTCGGCCTGGAGACCCTGCACCTGCGCATGCAACGGCACTGTCAGAACGCTCAGCGCATAGCCGAGTTCCTGAAGAACGACGAGCGCGTGGCATGGGTTCACTACAGTGGACTGGAGGGTGACGAGTTTCACGAACTGGCCCAGAAGTATCTGCCCAACGGCTCGTGCGGCGTGATTGCCTTCGGACTGAAAGGCACCCGTGAGACAGCCGTGAAGTTCATGGACTCGCTGAAACTGATTTGCATCGTGACACACGTGGCCGACGCACGTACCTGTGTGCTGCACCCCGCCAGTCACACCCATCGGCAAATGTCCGACGAACAGCTGCGCGAAGCAGGCGTCGCTCCCGACTTGATTCGTCTGTCGGTAGGCATCGAAGACGTGGGCGACCTGATAGAAGACCTCACGCAGGCACTCGATAACATTAAAGAATAAACATGTCAGAAAAACTGAATTTCACCATAAACGAACGTGAACAGGCATACGAGCTCTACACAGAACTGAAAGAGCAGATTGCCAGCAACCTTGAGGTGGGCGATGAAGCCAAGCTCAAAGCCCATCTCGTGAAATCAATTCAGGAGGGAATGGTGCAGCGCGATTCTTTCGGACTGAACCCCATTCTCACCGCTCTACAGACAGCCAAGCTGGTGGTCGAAGAGATAGGACTGCGGCGCGATGCGGTGGTGGCTGTGATGCTGCGGCCCAGCGTCGAACAGGGATTCATCACCATCGAAGAGATCAAGACTGAGTATGGCGAGGCCGTGGCACGCATTCTGCACGGACTGGAGCGCATACAGGAGCTCTACCAGAAGAATCCCGTCATTGAGAGCGAGAACTTCCGCAACCTGTTGCTCTCGTTTGCCGAGGACATGCGTGTCATTCTCATCATGATTGCCGACCGCGTGAACCTGATGCGGCAGATAAGAGACACGGCCAACGAGCAGGCCAAGTTGGAGGTGAGCCAAGAGGCGGCCTACCTGTATGCCCCGCTGGCCCACAAGCTGGGACTCTACAAGCTGAAGAGCGAACTGGAAGACCTCTCGCTGAAATACATGGAGCACGATGCCTACTACCACATCAAGGAGAAGCTGAATGCCACCAAGCAGGCACGCGATGCCTATATCAAGAACTTCATCGGCCCCATCGAAGAGAAACTGAAGGCGGCTGGACTGACGTTCCACATGAAAGGACGCACAAAGTCGATACACAGCATCTGGCAGAAGATGAAGAAACAGAAGTGCGAGTTCGAGGGCGTCTACGACCTCTTCGCCATTCGCATCATCATTGACTGTCCGCTCGAAATGGAGAAGCAGAGCTGCTGGCAGACCTTTGCCATCATCACCGACATGTACACCTCGAACCCCAAGCGCATGCGCGACTGGCTGAGCGTGCCTAAGTCGAACGGCTATGAGAGCCTGCACATCACTGTGTTGGGGCCGCAAAACAAGTGGGTGGAAGTGCAGATACGCACGGAGCGCATGGACGAGATTGCCGAACGCGGCGTGGCGGCCCACTGGCGCTACAAAGGCGTGAAGGCAGAGGGCAGTCTGGACGAATGGCTGACGGGCATCAGACAGATGCTGGAGAATGCCACCGAGGGACTGGAGGTGATGGACCAGTTCAAGATGGAACTGCAAGACGAAGAGGTGTATGTGTTCACCCCGAAGGGCGATCTGCTGAAATTCCCGAAAGGTGCCACGGTGCTCGACATGGCCTATCACATTCACTCCAAGGTGGGCAGTGCTTGCACGGGCGCACGTATTAATAATAAGGTAGTAACGTTCAGACAAGTGCTGCAGTCGGGCGACCAGGTGGAGATTCTTACATCATCGACCCAGAAGCCCAAGCAAGAGTGGCTGAACATCGTGAAGACCTCGCGGGCAAAGGCCAAAATAAAGCTGGCCCTGAAAGAGACGCAGCAGAAAGAGGCTATCCTGGTGAAGGAGATGCTGGAGCGCAAGTTCAAGAACCGAAAGATTGAGCAGGACGAGTCGCTCATGATGCGCACCATGAAGAAACTGGGCTACAAGGAGGCCAGCGACTTCTATCGCGACATTGCCAATGAGGTGCTCGACACTGCCACGGTGCTCGACAAGTATCTGGAACTACAACAGGGCGAGAAGAGCATCACAGGCGACAACATGGCTCGCTCTGCCGAGGAGTTCATCCTGGAAGAGCACCTGTCGAACAACATGCCGCAGAACGACGATGTGCTGGTGATCGACAAGAACCTGAAAGGCATTGACTATCAGTTGGCTCACTGCTGCAACCCTATCTATGGCGACAATGTGTTCGGCTTCGTCACGGCAGGCGGTGGCATCAAGATTCACCGTTGCGACTGTCCCAATGCGGCAGAGATGCGCCGTCGTTTCGGCTATCGCATCGTGAAAGCTAAATGGAGTGGCAAAGGCTCGTCGCAATACAGCATCACGCTCAGGGTAATCGGCATCGATGATTTGGGCATCGTCAACAATCTCACGAGCATCATCTCGAAAGACGAGAAGCTCGTGTTGCGCAGCATCAACATCGACTCGAACGATGGCCTGTTTCAGGGCAATCTGGTCATCATGATCAACGACAACACCCGGCTGGAAAGTCTCATCAAGAAACTGAGAACCGTCAAGGGTGTGAAACAAGTGATGAGAATATAAAAAAACAAAAACAACTAGCAATTAAAGTAGAAAGAACATGAAAATCGTAACCTTTGGCGAACTTTTGCTTCGCTTTTCCAAACCCGATCACATGCGGCTCACCCAGCTCGACATGTTCACCAGCAAGTATGGCGGAAGTGAAGCCAACGTAGCCGTATCGCTGGCCACCCTTGGTGACAACGTTGAGTATATCACTCGTCTGCCCGACAATGCCATCGGCTATGCAGGCGCACAGAACCTGATGCAACTGGGAGTCGACACCCACAGGGTGCTCTATGGAGGCACTCGAATAGGCACTTACTATCTGGAGCCGGCTGCCGGCATGCGGGCATCGAAGGTTATCTACGACCGCAACGGCTCGGCCTACTACGAGCTGAAGCCGGGCATGATACCCTGGCGCGAGATACTGAAGGATGCCGATGTGCTGCACGTGTCGGGCATCACCGCAGCCATATCGCAGAACGCTGCCGATGCCACTTTCGAGGCACTCGACATTGCCGACGAGCTGGGACTGAAGATTTCGTTCGACATCAACTACCGCAAGAACTTGTGGAAGTACGGTGCCGACCCGCGACAGACATTGAAGCAGATGCTGAGCCGTTGCGACATGATGTTTGGCGACGCCATCGAATTCGAGTATCTGTGTGAGCGTCAGCAACCTCCTTTCACTGCCACTGACTCGAACTTCGAGATGCAGATGGAGGAGTATGGCGAGTGGTTCGACGATCTGCACCGTGAGTTCCCCCGCTGTCAGCGCTGGCTGATGGGCATGCGCAACATGGTGGCATCGAGCCATCACACGCTGACTGCCCTGCTGTGGACAAACGGGAAATTGCTCCAAGCACCCATCTTCGACATTCCCGATGTGGTCGACCCCGTGGGTGTGGGCGATGCTTTCATGGCCGGACTGCTCCATTCGTTGTCGGCATTTCCCAACGACGACCAGATGGCACTCAACTACTCGCTGGCCGCCGCTGCCATGAAGAACACCATCCCCGGTGACTTCAACCTGGCTTCCGACGAGGAGATCATGGCCGTCATTCAGCATAAGTACAATAAGAGTTCGCTCTATAAAATTACCATCTGACATTTTCACGGTTCATGCTGACTGTGAGAGATTGTATAAACGTAAAGAATAATTATGAGAACCCGAATCACAACACTTTTCATGGTTGCTCTTGCAACACTGCCACTATGCATCATGGGACAAGACAAGACCGTCAGACTGAAAGTCATTGAGACAAGCGATGTGCACGGCCACTTCTTTCCCTTCGATTTCATCAAGCAAAAGCCTTTGGACGGAACACTGGCGAGAGTCAACACCTACGTAAACAAGGAACGAGAGGAGTATGGCGAAAGACTCGTATTGATTGACAATGGCGACATATTGCAGGGACAGCCCACCTGCTATTGGTCGAACTTTGTCATGACTGCCGATGAGAACATCGCTGCCTCGCTCATCAACTACATGCACTACGATGCCGAGACTGTGGGCAATCACGACATTGAGCCGGGCCATGCCGTCTACGACAAGTGGATCAGAGAGGTGAAGTGTCCTGTTCTGGGAGCCAACATCGTAGACAAGAACAGCAAGAAGCCCTACGTGAAGCCCTATGCTCTGCTGGAGCGCGATGGCGTGAAGATTGCCATTCTGGGCATGATTACCCCCACCATTCCCTGTTGGCTGTCTGAAGACATCTACGAAGGGCTGGAGTTCCAGGAGATGGTGAGCTGTGCCAAGCACTGGGTCAAGAAGATAAAGGACGAAGAGCATCCCGACCTCATCTTCGGCCTGTTTCATAGCGGCATCAGCGGCGGTATCACCATGCCTAACGGGGTGGAAGAAGATGCCACGGGCAGAGTGGCTCGCGAAGTGCCAGGGTTCGATGCCATCTTCTTCGGTCATGACCATAAGGTTCACAACGAGTTTATCACCAATTCCGAAGGGCGGCGCGTGCTCTGTATCGATCCTTCCTGTTATGCCAAGAATGTGGCAGAAACCAGCATCGAACTGGTCTACAAGAATGGAAAGATTGTGGAAAAGAAGATTGACGGAAAGATTGTAGACGTAAGGAACTTGCACGTAGACGAGCAGATGGTGGCTTGTTTCCAGAAGCAGATAGACGGCATCAAGTCTTATGTAGGCAAAAAGGTGGGTACCTTCCAGACCACGGTCAGCACTCGCGACAGTTACTTTGGCAATTCGGCTTTCACCGATTTCATACAGAACCTTCAACTGCAAATCACCAAGGCCGACATTTCCTTCAATGCGCCCCTGTCGTTCGATGCGAGAATCGAGAAGGGCGACATTACCGTGGCCGATATGTTCAAGTTGTATCGCTTCGAAAACAAGCTCTATGTGCTGAGCATGACAGGCAAGGAGATTCGCAACCATCTGGAGATGAGCTACGACCTCTGGGCCAACACCATGACTTCGGCTGACGACCACCTGCTTTTGCTGAACCAATATGCCAAGGGCGATCAGCAGCGCATGGGATTCAAGAACTTCACGTTCAACTTCGACTCTGCCACGGGCATTGACTACGAAGTGGATGTCACCAAGCCCGACGGCAGCAAAGTGAGGATTCTCAGACTGTCGAACGGTGAGCCGTTCGACGAGAACAAATACTATAAGGTGGCCATGAACAGCTATCGCGCCTGTGGTGGCGGCGATTTGCTGACGCACGGTGCCGGCATCCCTAAAGACTCGCTCAACAACCGCATTGTCTACCAGTCGGAACTGGATTTGCGCCACTATCTCATGAAAGAGATTGAGCGTCAGGGCATCGTAGACCCGAAGCCCAACCACAACTGGAAGTTTGTTCCCGAACAATGGACGGTGCCTGCCGCCAAGCGTGACAGAGAGTTGCTGTTCCAGACTTCTGACAACAAGCTAATGACACGAATATGAAGAAATTTTATTTCGTCTTTTGCAAAGACTCGCTGTTGCTGGAGCGAAAAGCCGACGGTAGCCACACCATCCCCCTGAGCGAGGAGCCTCCCACTGAGGTGAAGCCGTGGACTACGATGCTGAACATCACACCGCTCGGCGAGACAGAAGTGAAGGCCTATCAGATTGATGCGCCCGTCACCGACGATGACCGATTCGAGATGTGTCCGCTCCGCTCCAGCTACTACCACTTGCCCGAGGCGCTCTATCTGAAAGCCGGCAAGTGTGCCGAGTTGCTCTACTGGCATCAAAACACCAAGTTCTGTGGCGTCTGCGGTGGACAAATGAAGTTCCACACCGACATATCCAAGCGTTGCGAACAGTGCGGCAAAGAGGTATGGCCGCAACTGGCCACAGCCATCATCGTACTGATTCACAAGGGAAAAGACAAAGTATTGCTGGCCAGAGGGCGCAACTTTAAGAGCGACTTCTACGGTCTCATAGCCGGATTCGTCGAGACCGGAGAGACGCTGGAGGAAGCAGTCTGTCGCGAGGTGATGGAAGAGACGGGCATCCGCATCAAGAACATCAGCTACTTTGGTTCACAGCCCTGGCCTTACCCCAGTGGACTGATGGTGGGGTTCAATGCCGACTACGAGAGCGGCGAACTGCACATACAACTGGAGGAACTGAAGAAGGCCGGATGGTTTCACCGCGACAATCTGCCCAAGCTGCCAGAGAAACTTTCCATCGCCCGCCGACTGATAGACGACTGGCTGGAAAACAGCTGATGAGAGTTGAATTTGCAAACTATACCTAACAAATATTGTTTTGATTATGAGAAAATCTATCATTGCTTTTGCTGCGTTGGCTTTTTTTGCCATGACAGCCAAAGCACAGCCCAAATGGTTCGAAAGCATCAAGTTCAGCGGTTACGGAATGGTGCAGTATCAGGCTTCCGACAAGAAAGATGCTGAGACAAACTCCTTCAATCTGCGTCTGGTGCGTCTGGCTCTCGAAGGCCGTGTGCACAAGGATTTCTACTGGAAAGCCCAGATGCAGATCAACGGTAACACCTACGACCCCGACAAGTCGAAGACCGACATTCGACTGGTCGACCTGTTTGGCGAGTGGCAGAAGTTTGAATTCTTCAGAGTGAAGGCTGGCCAGTTCAAGCGTCCCTTCACCTTCGAGAATCCCATGCACCCCATCACACAGGGATTCATGAGCTACTCGCAGGGTGTGTCGCAGCTCTCAGGCATCTCCGACCGCACGGGCGAGCAGGGCAGCAACGGACGTGACATCGGTGTGCAGATTCAGGGCGACTTCCTGAAGGTGGGCGAGCGCAACCTGCTGCACTATCAGGTGGGTGTGTTCAACGGTGAGGGCATCAACCAGAAAGACAAGGACAACCGCAAGGACATCATCGGCGGTCTGTGGGTGATGCCCGTCGACGGACTGCGCATCGGTGCCTTCGGCTGGACGGGTTCACGCGCTGGGGTGGGCGAGAAGAATCGCTATGCCATTTCTGGCGAATATGCCAAGAACGATTGGACGTTCCGCTCCGAGTACATTCACAGTCAGGGCTACGGCAAGGACGTTAGTCTCGGTGACAAGGCCGATGCGCTCTATGCCCTCTGCATTGCCCCTATCATTAAGAAAAAACTGCATGTCAAGGCCCGCTACGATGTCTATCGCGAGTCGAAGCAGTGGACCACCAGCAAGGCTTTCTACGAGATTGGCGCCGACTATTCGTTCACCAAGAACCTCCAATTGAATCTCGAATACGCACGTGTCGTGGAGCGCAAGGGCGACTACAACTACAATCTTGTTGACGTGGAACTCGACTTCCGCTTCTAACCGCATGCAAAGCAAGGTATTACTTATCTACACCGGCGGGACCATCGGCATGAACCAGAACCCCCGGACCAAGACGCTCGAACCCTTTGATTTCGAGCATCTTCTGCACAACGTGCCTGAGCTCAACCAGTTCGACACGATCATCTCTACCTATCAGTTCTCGCCACCCATCGACTCAAGCGACATGTCGCCTGCCAAGTGGACCGACCTCGCCCATGTCATTGCCGACCGGTACGACCGGTACGACGGCTTCGTCGTACTCCACGGCACCGACACGATGGCCTACACCGCCTCGGCGCTCAGCTACATGTTCGAGAACCTGACCAAGCCCGTCATCTTCACTGGCTCCCAACTGCCCATTGGACAGTTGCGCACCGACGGCAAGGAGAACCTCATCACGAGCATCGAGATTGCTGCCGCACGCCATCAAGACGGCACGGCCTTGGTGCCTGAGGTCGGCATCTACTTCAATGGTCACCTCATGCGCGGCAACCGCACCACCAAGCAGAGTGCCGACGAGTTCAATGCCTTTGAGTCGTTCAACTATCCCCATCTGGCCGAAGCAGGGGTCAACATCGTCTATCACGAAGAACTGATTCGCAAGCCCGATTTCAGCAAGGCCATGAAGCCCCACTTCCGGCTCGACAACAACGTCATCATCTTCTCGCTCTTCCCCGGTGTGCGCGAAGACCTCATCCGCCACATCATTGCCACTCCCAACCTCCGCTCCATCGTCATGCGCACGTTCGGCTCAGGCAATGCGCCGCAGAGTCCGTGGCTCATCAGTGCGCTGAAGGAGGGAACACGGCGCGGCAAGGTGATTGTCAACATCAGCCAGTGCATGCAGGGCTGTGTTGAGATGGGGCGCTACGACACGGGCTATCAGCTCAAGGAGGCAGGAGTCGTCAGCGGACACGACTCCACCGTAGAGAGTGCGGTCACGAAGCTCATGTTCCTACAGTCACACTATGAGGAACCCGAACAGATAAGGAGATACATGGAGCGAAGCATCAGGGGTGAAATCACCTTATAACACATATTATATTTCAACTAAACCAAAAGAGTACTATTATGAAAAGTTTAAAAGGAACAAAGACCGAAAAGAACCTGCAAGAGGCCTTCGCCGGCGAGTCGCAGGCACGCAACAAGTACACCTACTTTGCATCGAAGGCAAAGAAGGACGGCTACGTACAAATCAGCAAAATCTTCGAAGAGACTGCTGCCAACGAGAAGGAGCATGCCGAGCTCTGGTACAAATATCTGAACGGAGGCAAGGTGAGCGACACCATGACCAACCTGGAGGATGCTGCCAACGGCGAGAACTTCGAGTGGACGGACATGTACAAGCGCATGGCCGAGGAGGCACGCCAGGAAGGCTTCGACGAGATTGCCGAGAAGTTCGAGGGCGTCGCTGCCATCGAGAAAGAGCACGAGGAGCGTTATCGCAAGCTGCTCTCCAACATCCAGAAGGAGCGTGTGTTCTCTAAGGACAACGATGTCATCTGGCAGTGCTCCAACTGTGGTCATATTGTGATTGGCAAGAAAGCCCCCGAGAGCTGCCCCGTGTGCGATCATGCACAGGCATACTTCCAGGTCAAGGCTGAGAACTATTAAAGAGATACAGACCCCACCCCTTTGTGCCTCCCCTTAAAGGTGGGAGAGGTAAGGGGTGAGGGCTGTGACTTTTGTCAAAATAATTCATAGAAAAAAGCATCTGCCAGAATCATCATTCTGGCTTTTTTCAGCTCCCCAAAAATCGTTATGCGTTGCCCTCTCCCTGAGTTTGATATTGAATCAAACTGGGTTTAATGTTCTTTCATCTTGAGTTTTGACTTTAATCACGCGCTGATTTAGCACATATCTCAGTTTGATATGACTTTAAACCCACCATGATTTTGCTTCAAACTCGGCATGATGAATCTTGCTTCTTGGTATCATTGTCGTTATTATTGTTCTCTAAGCGAAGTTTTACCCCTCTGTTTCTGTCGTTCTTTTTGCCTCTATTTTGCAACTGTCTGAAAATCAGCTGGTTCTGAGAATGGCTCAAAACTCGCATATTTCGCCCTCAACCTCGACTTGCTGAATTCCGTGCGATTCTCAGAAGGGTCTTTGTCAAAATAATTCATATTTTTTCCCTCCCTTTTTCATGACAGCATTTTAGCGAAATTTTTTTCGAACGTGCTCATCGTTGCATGTTCACGTCCTAATGCCGAAGTCGACAAACTATACTCGTCAAGACTTCGTAAGTCGGCTTAACTTTTGTAAAATCAGTTAGGGCCGTTGTAGGCATAATCATAAATTGAATACATAAAATTGGTTGCAGTTTCTATCTATATGGTCTGAAACTGCAACCAATGACTGCACGGAGCGAGTGATTATTTCTTGGACGAGCCAAGCGGCAAGCCGATTACCTCAGCTTCCCCTTGCTTTCCAGATAGTCAGTAAATAGTTCCCATTGCTTTGCTCGTTTTGCACGATTGGCCTGAACACGCTCGTCATTGATGAATTCAGGAATTTGGGGATAGCAGTCATAGAGATAATAGTGGCCATCGTCTACGACTCCACCGTCAATCTTCCCGCAGCAGAGTACGAGGTCATCGAATACTTGACTACAGATGAGACCAACGTAGGTGACTCCACCGGAAAATAGGTGTTCTCCCCCCAAAAAGAAGTCAACTCCTGCAAGCAATGGAACGCTCTCACGCAGAGGCTCCATTGTCTCGTG